>CANNEW010000010.1 GCA_947503685.1 Comamonadaceae bacterium
CGGGGAAGGAGTCGTTGCGCAAATAGCCATTGGCCACCGGCGCGCCCAGGCGCTCGGCCAGGGCCACGCATTCGGCCACCGCATCGCCCATGACCACACCGCCGCCCGACAAAATAACGGGAAATTTGGCGTGGGCCAACATCTCTAATGCAGCTGCCAAGCTGTTTTCACCGCCATGGCCGCGCTCCACGCGCATGGGTTTGGGGATTTCGCACTGGATTTCGCCGTAAAAATAATCGCGCGGGATATTGAGTTGCGTCGGGCCCATCTCGGACATTGCGCGGTCAAAGCAGCGGCCGGTGTATTCGGCCATGCGCTTGGGGTTGTTGACATGGCCCTGGTATTTGGTGAATTCCTGGAACATAGGCAGTTGGTGCGCTTCCTGGAAGCCGCCCAGGCCCATGCCCATGGTGCCAGTCTCGGGCGTGATCATCACCACCGGGCTGTGCGCCCAGTAGGCGGCGGCAATGGCGGTCACGCAGTTGCTGATGCCGGGGCCGTTTTGCCCGATCACCACACCATGGCGGCCCGATACGCGGGCATAACCGTCGGCCATGTGCCCCGCGCCTTGCTCATGCACCACCGGCACCAAACGAATACCCGCCGGAGCAAAGATGTCCATAGCATCCATAAAAGCCGAGCCCATGATGCCGAAGATGTCAGTCACGCCATTGGCGACCATGGTCTCAACAAAGGCCTCCGAAGGCGTCATTTTTTGCACGCCGCTGGCGACGCTGCGATTGTCTTGGGGGGCTTGGGGCATGGAAAGCTTCTCCTGGGTAAAATTTGCTGCATTGCACCAAAAAAACAAGCTTATGGTACAAACCATTCCGGAAACCGGAATTTAAACAGACTATAGCGAAAAAAAGACTTCTTGTGCATAGAAATTCTATTTTTCGAAACAAAAAATTCCGTTTATTGATAGTTGAATAATATTTCGCTATCATCCGTCTATGCCTGCGCTCACTGCCTTGTCCCCCACGCTTCCGCCGGAGATCAACGGGGACACGCCCACTTTGCGCCTGTTTGCACTGTTGGAGGTGATTGCCTCCAAAGACCAGTATTTTTCGCTGCAAAGCCTGGCCGACGAAACCGCTTTGCCCAAGCCCACGCTGCACCGCATGCTGCAGCAGTTGGAAGCGGCGCATTTGCTCAGCCGCAGCGGTGACGGGCGCTTGTACGGCACCGGACTGCGCTTGCGCCGGCTGGCGGAAAACCTGCTGCTCAACGACACTGCCCACGGCGCACGGCATGCCATACTGCGCAAACTGGTCAGCGATGTGGGCGAAAGCTGCAACCTGACAGCCCTCAGCGGAAGCGAAGTGATTTACCTGGACCGGGTCGAGACGCCCGCGCCGCTGCGCTTTTACCTGCACCCGGGCTCGCGTGTGCCGGTGCATTGCTCGGCCAGCGGAAAAATTTTTTTAAGCCAGATGACACCCCACCAGCGCCAGCGCCTGCTGGCCCATGTGCCGCTGGAGGCCTACACGCCCAAAACGCTGACCCTGCCCGAGGCCCTAGAGGCCGAAATCCGCAGCGTCAAGCGCCAGGGTTTTGCCCTGGACAACGAAGAATTTTTACCCGGTCTTTTGTGCGTCGCGGTAGCCGTGCCATCGGCACTGGGGCGGGCCAATTTGTGTGTGGCGGTGCAAGCGCCCTTGATGCGTATGACGGCTGACAAAGCCCTGGCCCTGCTGCCCGCCTTACACAGCGCAGCCCAGGCCTTAAGCCAGATCGAAGCCGATGCCACGCCTGCAGGTTGCGCCCACGATGACGCACAGCGCGCCTGAAGTTGGTGCCGGCCTAGCGCTGGCCAGCGCGTCCATCGTCCGCCCTTGCAATGGCAAAAGCGACTACCTTTAAACCGCCACTTTGGATGTGCGTATGACCTTGCCCACCCCGCCCGCTATGCACCCGGTTTCGGTGCGCAGCACCTTCGGTATAGACAGTGATTTACAGGTACCGGCTTTTGCTGAGCGCAGCGACTTGGTGCCGCCCATCGACAGCGCCTACCGTTTCAATCCGGATGTCACGCTGGCCCTTTTGGCCGGATTCGCCCACAACCGCCGCGTGATGGTGCAGGGCATGCACGGCACTGGCAAATCCACCCACATCGAGCAAGTGGCTGCGCGCCTGAACTGGCCCTGTGTACGGGTCAACCTAGACGGCCATATCAGCCGCCTGGACCTGGTGGGCCGCGATGCGGTGGTGCTGCGCGAAGGCCGGCAGGTCACCGAGTTTCAGGAAGGCATCGTGCCCTGGGCCTTGCAGCGGCCTGTGGCCCTGATTTTTGATGAATACGACGCCGGCCGGCCCGATGTGATGTTCGTCATCCAGCGCGTGCTCGAGCGCGACGGCCAATTTACCTTGCTCGACCAAAACCGGGTCATCCATCCGCATGCGCAGTTTCGCTTGTTTGCCACCAGCAACACCATAGGCCAGGGCAACCTCAATGGCTTGTATTTCGGCGCGCAGCGGCTTAACCATGCGCAACTGGACCGCTGGGATGTGGTGGCCGCGCTCAACTACCTTGGTGCGCAGGAAGAAGCTGCCATCGTGGAAGCGCGCGTGCCGGCCATGGCCGCGCAGCAAGACTTGCTATTGCAGATGGTGGCGTTGGCGGACCTGACGCGCAAAGGCTTTGCCGCTGGCGACGTGTCGGCCCTGATGTCGCCGCGCACCGTCATCAGCTGGGCGGAAAACCTGCAAATCTTCGGCGACCTAGCGACTGCGCTGCGCTTGACTTATGTGAATAAATGCGACGAAGCCGAGCACGCCTTAGTGGCTGAATACTTTCAGCGCTGCTTTGATCGCGCTTTGTTCCCCGTCGCTTAAAAAAGCTAGCATGGGCGCGGACCCCGTCTCAACCGTACAAGCGCAAGTGCGCAGGCAGCAAGGCCTGGACGCATTGTGCGCCGCCACCTTGCGCGCCCTGAGCGCCCGGCCCGAGGTCCATACACGCGGCCCACACTGGTACGCTGGGGATAGCGCTTTGCCCAGCTTTGCGCCGCATTTGCACCCGCAGGCGCAATTCAATCCGCAGTCTGACGAGCAAGCGCGGCCCGTGGCCCTTTCTGGAGCAGCCCTTGCCCCATTGTCGGAATCGGCAAAGCTGCTGTCTTTTCGCGGCGCAGCCGACGGCATCGCGCTGCGGCTGCGCTTTAGCGATGCGCTGCTGCACCGCCAGTTGCGGCCCGAGCGGCCTATGGCACGGCGCGTGTTTGATGGGTTGGAGCAATACCGCGCCGAGTCACTTGTGCCCGCGCAGTGGCCAGGCGTGCGCAGCAATATGTCGGCGCGTTTTGCCGCTTGGTCGCATGCCTTCGTCAGCGCGCGTTTTCACGAGTCAGCACAAGCGCTGCTGTTGCTGACCGTTGCGCAAATTTGCCGGGCGCGCGTGACCGGCGAGCCGGTCGATGGTGCTTTGGAAGACCTGCTCGAAGCCACCCGCTTCGGCCTGGTGCCGCATATCGGCCACGCCTTGGCCGCTTTGCGCCGTAGCCGCTTTGACCAGAGGGCTTATGCGCAGCACGCGCTTGCCATTGCCCATGTGGTCGCTGATTTGGCAGACGGCGCGCTGCAAGCTGCAGACCGCACCGCCAAGACTACGCCTGAGGACAGCGAGGAGGAGGATGCCTGGTTGCAAATCTGGGTGGACTTTGAGGCCGGTGAGGAAAGCGGTTTTGCCAGCGCCCTGGAGGCGCGCCACGCGCAGCAGGGCGCCGCCCATAGCTACCGCGTTTTTAGCACCCGCTACGACTGCGAAGTGCGCGCTAGCGACTTGGTGCGCCAGGCTCAATTGCAGGAACTGCGCGGCCAATTAGACCTCAGCGTGCGCGCATGTGGCGTCAGTGCGGCACGCCTGGCCCGGCGCTTGCAGACCTTGCTGGCCTTGCCGCAGATAGATGGCTGGGACAGCGCACAAGACAGCGGATACATAGACGGTCGGCGCTTGGCGCAAATGGTGGCCAAGCCGGACGAGCAAAGCGTTTTTCGCCTGCCCCATAGCGCAGCGCGCGCCGATGTCGCTCTGACTTTGTTGCTCGACTGCTCAGGCTCCATGAAGCAGCACATGGAAAGGCTAGCGCCCTTGGTGGACCTGTTGACCCGTGCTTTGGATATGGCGGGGGTGGCCACCGAGGTGCTGGGCTACACAACCAACACCTGGAACGGTGGACGCTTGATGCGTGATTGGCGCCGTGCCGGCAAGCCGGCGCAGCCGGGCCGGCTTAATGAGCTATGCCATATGGTGTTCAAAGAAAGCAGCCAGCCTTGGCGCCGCAGCAAGCCGGGCCTGGCGGCCATGCTGAAACCCGACCTATTCAGAGAGTGTGTGGATGGCGAAGCCTTGCGCTGGGCGGCAGAGCGCTTGCGCGCGCAAGAGACAGAACGCCGCATGCTGGTGGTGTTTTCCGATGGCAGCCCCATGGATGGCGCTACCGTGCTGGCCAATGACACGCATTACCTGGACCGCGATTTGCAGCAGGTGGCGCGCCAGTTGGAGCGTGAAGCCGCAATCGGACTGTGCGCAGTGGGGCTGGGCCTGGACCTCAGTGCCTATTTCGCTCGCAGCACGGTGCTTGACTTGCAAAACCAAACTGCGGCGCAAGCCTTGGGCGATGTGCTTGCCTTATTGGCACGCGGTGCGCGCCAATAAGCTATGTCTTGGTTCAGTGAAGCGAAAGCCCAGCCTAGCGCCAGCAATTTGCAGCGCTGTCTGTGGCATTGAGCAGGCCGCGCGCGCCGGTATTTTCTAATGTGAAGTCGCCGCACTTATCACCGTCCATAGGGCCAGCGCTCTTACGCACCGCCTGGATTTTGAACGTACTCAAACTCGGATTGTTGGCACCCGCTGCCGGTGCGAAAAAGCTGATGTCATAGCTTTGCGAGCCCGCGCTAGCATGGCGCGGCACCATGGCCAACTCGCTCGGGAGAGTTGCCGCTAGCCCCGCCTTGGTGTTTGCAAAACTGTCGTTTTGCGAATAAAAGCGCTGCATGTACTGGGCTACTTCCAGCAACTGCGCACGCGCCTCTGCGCGCCGAGACTTGCGCACTGATTCCTGGTAGCTGGGAATCGCGATGGCCCCCAGTATGCCGACGATGGCAAGCACGATCATGAGTTCGATCAAGGTAAAGCCATGTTGTTTCATGAGAATTTTTGGTGAAGAAAATAGTGATAAAAAGCTTGACGGAGTATCTATCCCGCTTAGTTGCCGCCCGCATGGGTGATCGTGCCAGGCGCAGGACGGTTCATGATTTGACGCCAGCTGCGTCGCAGCGTCTTTTTTTCGCTAGCGACGCTTGTTTGACCGATCGCGTTGTCAAGTGCGCCTGCCTTGACTTCAAATGTAGGTGTCGTTGATAAACCGCTGCCTGTAAAAGGATTGAGCACAAAGCGAACCGATTCACCTTGCCGCTGCGCAAAGGCAGTGGCTGCATCGTCGATAGGTGAGAGCGCCTGAAAAAACACCCCACCCATTGCCAACTGCGGCGAAAGCAAAAAGTGCGAGTCACTCGGATTTTTGTCCAAGCGGATAAACCAGCCGCGCTTATCGGCGTAGTTCACCGCATTGGTAGTCGCGCGGTAGTAAGGCGTTCCGCTCATAGCGGACAGAGTTTGCTGTATCAGTTTGCTAGTGGCTCCCGAGGCCGCCGAACCCGAGGACTGACTAGAAATCGCATCAGTTATTGCGCCAGAATGCTGGCCGGTAATGACTCGGTCCCACACCCCATAGAGGCTTTGCACTTGATGGCTGCTAGCATCCGAACTGTCAAGTGACTTTCCCGTCCCAAACAACACCAAGTTGCCGCCTTGAGGATGCGCCACATAGCTAGGGCTTAGGGTAATCGGCTCGACTTGATCTGCAGCATCTTTAGCCTGGTAAAGCGCGGTCTTGCCAAATGCCAGGCCCCAATCCGACCGGCGCGCACTCGAAAAGTCGAACTTCCAAAGCTTCCCTTGTAAATCGCCGGCATAGGCAGCAGTGATTTGGCGCTGCCTATCCAGTACCAAGCGCACGCCACCGAGGCCATTGTGTGCGCTGCCAGGTAGGGCGATGGATTGAATGAAGGCCCCGGTCAAGGCGTTGATGATAAAAAGCTTGACCGTTCCCTTCTTATCCGGATAGCCATTGCCCAGGATCACCACCCAGGTGCCATCGCGCATCATGCCTACGGACGGCTTCTGCAATACAAACCCTAAATCCGCAAAATGGCTATCGCTGCTATTGATCTCCCACAAAACATCGGCAGCGCCCGGCGCATAGACGGCTTTGGAATCACCCTCTGAAGGCGCCGGCACATTGATGGCAAAGAGATTACGCGTGCCAGTAGCACTGGTGCCAATGACCAGTTTGCGCCAACCAGTAACTGTCGCACTGGTAGCGATACGACTGTCATAGATGTCGGCCTCTATCCAGGATCCATCAATACCCACAAAACCCTGGCCATGGCGCTTCTTCTTGTACTGCAAAAATTGTCGATAGTTGCCCCGTGTTCCCGAAGAGGGGGAAGGTAAAAAATCATACATCGCGTCTTCTCCATCCGACACGCGCAGTGGATTTGAGTTCACGATATCCCCTGCAGCTACCGCGCTCTGGGTGCGATGGGGCCCAAGCGACGGAGCATTCTGGGGTGCTTGTGCGACTGCCTGTTGCACTGCCCCCGCAATCAAGATCCAGAAAAATGCTAGGTAGTCAAAGCAATAGGGTGAACGCATACCGGCCCCCTAAAAACGGATCATGGACTGAACCCAGGCGTCGGTGCCCGAGGTGATGGCGCCGTCGCTGGCTTCTTGATAGTCTTGCGAAAAGCCACGTGCGGTGATTAGAAAACCTTGGACGCGCTGCATATCAATAGGCACTAAGCGCATTTCTTCAATCATGCAGACCGGAGCGGTGGCGGGGCTAGCGCCAAGGGCGTCCTGCAATTGCGCTGCGGGCACGGTATTCACTTGGCTCGGGCTGGTGATCCAGTTGGCTAAATTGGACCAGGCCTGGGGCATTGCGCCACTGGCGGCATCAAGGGGAAGCGGCAGAATTATCAAAAAGGTGTCGCTCTTCATGACGCCATCTTCGCAATAACGCAAGGCGAGCTCGGCCAATTCTTGCGCGACCACGTTCCTACGAAAATTAGTGGCGACCTGCTCTGTCGATAGCGTCGCCTTGGCCGCCCAGATGGCTGCGCCCGAGAGCACCACCAAAATGGTCAAGACCAGCAGTAAGACGATGCCATCTTCGTGCGGCGCTTGCCGATCACCAAGAAGCACATCCTGCAGGTTTTTCATTGTGCAATCGCTGCGCGGTTACGCAAGCTCACCGTCGTGCTGAATGTGCGGTGCAAAAATTTGTCGGGCGGCCTGGTGAGGACGCCGTCGCAGTTGATGTAGTCCACCGCTTTGCCCTGGTCTTGGCTCGCACTTAGCATTTGTAGGCAAATGAGCACCGCCACCACCCGACCCCAGTTCTGGTCAGGGTTTCCGCCCAATGCATTGACCTCGTTGGCGGTGGCAAAGCGCACCACCTGGCTGCCGGTACTGTCGCTGGCAATGCCGTAATGCACGCGCATAAATTCCACGCCACTGACCAGGGGCTGTGCTGTAAAGGTGGCGTTGCCGTTGCCCGCACAGCTGAGCTCCTTGTTGGAACTGATAAAAAACCGCGACTCGACCAGGGCATATTGCACACTGCTGTTCACCGCGGAAATGGCGTTATTCAGGACGCCCTGGCTGAGGCAGTCGGAGGCGCTTTTGCCGCCGGCCGCTTCGGTATTGAAGCTATCACCTTCGTAACGCACCGCAATGTCGTCCGGCTCGGTGCTTGCGTTGGTGCAAGTGAGCGCGTCCCAAGCGGCACCTGTGCTGCTAAAGCCACCGTCGCATCCCTTCAAACCGGCTCCTGCCAAATTACTGTCCACCAGCTGCACTAGTCGTCCGTCGACGCTGGCGGCATTGCGCGCAGCCATCAAAACGGGTTGGCTGTAACCGGCCATGCGGATATGTCGCGCCAGGGTCTCCAGCGCGATGGAGGCGTCCTCCCCCATGCGGCTCACGGTATGACTTTGGCGGGCTGCCAGGCTGGTGCCCATATAGAGGGTCAGAATGGCCCCCAGCAGCACCAGGCCTATGGTCATGGCAACAAGCAACTCCACCAGGCTAAAGCCGCTTTCCTGGCTGGCCCTGGGTGCGCGTCTGTTCATAGCGCGACTCGCATATACAAACAGCGCGGCAAGTCGCCGCCAGCGCTGATGGCAGAGGCTCGGCAATTGGCAGAGCGCAATGCCATGGAGGCAGCGCTGGTCGGCTCCATCCACAAAATCCAAATGTCTGCCCGGCTGCCATTGCGCAGCATCTGGAAGTCGCCGCCGGGTAGCGATAAGCGCAAGCGATTGGCAAGGTGCGCTATGTCGATGCTGGCTATTTCGCTGCTGGTGCATCGGGCTGGGGCCGCGCAGCTCGGTACGGTGGCTGCGGCACGGGTGGCGGAATAGGTGTCGGTCCTGCCATAGGCATCGGCCATAAATCCATCGGTATTGGCGCGCATAGATTCGGCCAACTCGGTGGCAGTCTGCAGAGCCACCAGTTGGTACAACGATGTTTTGCTGTGCTGAAGCGTCGCGGCCATTAAGAGCGCGATGCCGGTAATGCCATAGGACATGATCAGCATCGCAATCAGCACCTCGAGCAGCGAGGCCCCGGTTTGATGCTTGCGTGGGGTTCGCAAAATGGCATTTACGGGGTTTGCGCAGTGGTCGAACATGGGGGGCTACACCGCTTAAGTGCAGGCGGTCAGGCTCGCTGAAATGCGTGCCCGTCCCTGCATGGAGATGCAGATGCGTTTCCTTTGCCTGTCGCTCGTGCTCGTAGCATCGAAGGTAAAGGAACTCGTTCCGCCTGCAAGCAATATGCCAGTGTTGCGGTATACCAATTTGTTCGGCGTTCCACCGCTTATTTTTTCAATCCCGCCACTGCTGTTGATTGACCCTTGCACGCGCAACAAGGTATCTTTCTTTTCGTCATAGCTGTAATTGGAATCGCCATCCCGGTTGATAAAAACAATCCATCCTTGATTCCAGCGCGCAGTGTCAGCCGTGGTGCAACTGGGGCTGGCGCTTTCGCTGCTGGTGCTGGGGCATATCACTACTTGCGCCCGATTGCGAATGGCTTCGGATCGTGCGTAGCGTAGGGTGCTAAAAAAGGTATTCACATGACCGCGCACTGCTTCGGTCTCGCTCATACCTCGCAAAGTGGGGATGCCGATAGCCAGCAAAATACCCAGGATGGCCAGGGCCACCATGAGCTCTATCAGCGTCATACCGGACTGACGATGGAGGGTTTGCATATTTACAGCAGGGTTTGTGTCTGCTTAATTATGCAAAAAATAATGGTTATTTAAAACTTTATGAAAAATTGAGTCTACAAAATCCTAAGGCCAGCCATGAGGAGGCCCAAGCAACCGCCCGTCGATAACAGAAGGCGTCGCGGCGCTAGCCTCAGTCAAATAGTTGGGCCAATTGCTGCTGAGGATAAATGCGGTTGGCCACAAAGCGCACCCAGCTGCTGGTGTCCAGCCGGGAATCTGGCGGGGCCGCGGGTGCGGCGGCACGGGCCACGGAAGGGTATTGCACCCATTTGACGCTGTCCGCGTTCGCCTCGGTTTGGGCCGCAGCGGCGCGGCCTAGCGAGGGGTATTGCACCCAGGCTTGGGTCTCGCTGCGACTGGCCGAGTCGCCGCTCCAACTGCGCGTGAAAGCGGCGCCTAGGTAATGCACCCAGCCGCTGCGATCTGTGGCAGTGCCGTCAAAGCTGGCGGGGGTTTTGACCGGGCCGCCGGCATAGCGCACCCAGTTCTCGCGTTTTTCGGCCGGGCGCAGTGCTGCAGTGGCGGCTTTGGTTGCCAGGGGCTCCGGGGCACGGGCCAGGGCGGGCTCGGCCGGATGGCGCGCCAGCACCAGTTGCAACAACTGGTTGTGGTTGGGCACTTTGAGGGCAGCCGTGCTGTGCGTGCGCTGCGGTTTGCTACTGCCAAAGGCCTGGGGGTTGAGCGACACAAAGGCCTGGCTCAGGACCTGTGCGCTCAAGGGGCTTTCGGGCATGGTTTTGGCCACGATGCGCTCCAGGCTTTCGCCCAGTGCCGGGGTGTAGCTGTGGCTGGACTTGAGGCCGCCCAGGTCCATCGCGGCAATGCCCGAGGGCGCAACTGTCTTAGGGGCCGAAGCCGTGGCGGCGTTGACGCCTGCTACACCGATTGCCAGGCTGAGCGCGCTGCCCCAGTAGCGCAGCAGGGAAGGGCGGGGTGGGCGGCGGCTGGGTTGTGGCATAGGGCTTCTCCGGGAAAGGGTGGGGCGCAAACTGTCGAAACAGCGACGATGGCAGCGTTTTGGCAGGTGCTTGCGGGTCTTGACTAAGCCTTTGCAATTGCCATGCCATGCGTTTTCAGGGCCTCAGGCGTACTGGCCCTGTCGGTTTAACCCCTATAGCCAGCTCCTGCCAAGCGTGCAAAATGTCAGCCAGCGCTAGCCACCGTGCCACTCAAGTCCCTAACCGTTGGAGAAAACTATGCCCCTGTCCCATTCCCGCCGCCGCCTCTTGGGCCGCAGCCTGCGCATCAGCACCCTGCTCAGCCTGGCCCTGGCCTCGCCCTTGGCCGCTTTGGCCGATGCCGCTTACCCGGACAAACCGGTGAAGTTCGTGGTGCCTTATCCGCCGGGCGGTGGCACGGATGTGGTGGCGCGTATCGTCCAGCAGCGCCTGCAAGCGGCGCTAGGCCAGTCCATCGTGATCGAAAACAAAGGCGGCGCCGGTGGCTCGCTGGGCACGGACATCGTGGCCAAAGCGGCCCCTGATGGCTATACCGTGCTATTTACCCTTAGCTCGCACACCATCAACCCGGCGATCTTCCCCAAGCTGCCGTATGACACCATCAAGGACTTTGAGCCGGTGGGTCTGGTGGCCTCTTTGCCCCAATTGCTGGCGGCCAATATGGCGGTACCCGTGCGCAGCGTCGCCGATGTGGTTGCGCAGGCCAAGGCCGCGCCTGACAAATTTTCATTCGCCTCGGTGGGCAATGGCTCGCCGGGCCACCTGGCCGGCGAATTAATGGTGCTGCGCACCGGCGCGCCCATGGCGCATATCCCTTACCGGGGCGGCGGCCCGGCAGTGACGGACGTGATTGGCGGCCAGGTGCCCTTGCTCTGGGTTTCGATCCCTGCTGCTGCTGCACAAGTCAAAGCGGGCAAGTTGCGCGCGCTGGCAGTGTCCACCACCAAACGCAGCCCGGCTTTTCCGGACGTGCCCACCATGCAAGAGGCTGGGGTGGCAGACTTTGAGGTGGACTCTTGGTACGCCATGCTGGTACCGGCCAAAACACCGCGCGCCATTATTGACAGACTCAACAAAGCGCTCAACACCGTGCTGGCCGAGCCTGCTATTCGCGCCCAGTTGCTCGACCAAGGCGCCGACGCAGTGGGCGGCACCCCCGAAGCGCTGGCCAAGGTCATCGCAGCCGAAGTGCCTAAATGGGTCAAGCTGGCCAAAGACGCCAACATCAAGGCCGATTGAGCATGGCTTTGACTACGTCGCAAGCGCCCTTGAGCCCTGCCGCGCAAGAGGCGCAGGCCATTGTGCAAAGTTTGCTGCAAGGCGCCCGCGCGGCGCAGCGCATTGCCGAGCAGTACGACCAGGTGCGGGTCGATGAACTGGTGGCCGCAGCGGCCTGGGCGATATTGGAGCCGGGCCGCAACCAGGCCTTGGCCGAACTGGCGGTGCAAGACACGGGCATCGGCAATGTGCCCGACAAGCTGCGTAAAAACTACCGCAAAACCCTGGGCTTGCTGCGTGATTTGCAGGGTGCTAAATCGGTGGGCGTTATTTCCGACACCCCAGCCACCGGCATTACCGAAATTGCGCGACCAGTGGGCGTGGTCTGCGCAATCACGCCATCGACCAACCCGGTGGCCACCCCGGCGAACAAAATCATCAATGCGCTCAAAGGCCGCAACGCCGTCATCGTTGCGCCCTCGCCCAAAGGCTGGGCCACCAGTGCGCGTTTGCTGGAATACATCCACGCCGCCTTGGATCGCATTGGCGCGCCGCGCGACCTGGTGCAAGTGCTGCCCGCGCCCATTAGCAAAGCGGCGACCTATGCGCTCATGGCCGCCTGCGATCTGGTGGTCGCGACCGGCTCGCAAGCCAATGTGCGCGCAGCCTATGCCAGTGGCACACCAGCCTTTGGTGTGGGGGCCGGCAATGTGGCGGGCATCGTCGATGAGAGCGCGGATATGGCCCTGGCCGCCGAGCGCATCTTGCGCTCCAAGACCTTTGACAACGCCACCAGTTGTTCCTCCGAAAACAGCCTGGTCGTGCTCGATGCAGCCGCACCGGCTTTGTTGCAGGCATTGCAAGCCGGTGGCGCGGTACTGCTCGATGCCGCGCAAAAAGCCCGTTTGCAGGCCCTCATGTGGCCCGATGGCAAGCTCTCTAGCGCGGTGATCGGCCAAAGCGCGACCGTAGTGGCGCAGCGCGCTGGGCTGCTGGAAGTGGCCGCTTTGCAGCCGCGCGTGCTGCTGGTGGAAGAAAGCGGGACCGGCGAGGACTACCCGTTTTCCGGCGAAAAACTCTGCCCGGTGTTAACGCTGTATCGCGTACCGGATTTCGAATCCGCCATGGGCACGGTAGAGCGTATTTACGCCTTCCAAGGGGCCGGGCATTCGGTGGGGTTGCATAGCGCGCGGTCCGAGCGGGCGCTGGCCCTAGGCTTGCGTATCCCGGTCTCGCGGGTGATCGTGGACCAGGCGCATTGCATCGCTACGGGCGGCAGTTTTGACAACGGCTTGCCCTTTAGCCTGTCCATGGGCTGCGGCACCTGGGGTAAAAACAATTTTTCCGACAATATGAACTACCGGCACTACCTCAATATCACGCGTATTTCGCGCCCCATTCCCGAGCGCATGCCCTCCGAGGACCAGCTGCTGGCGGACTACTTCGCCAAATACGGGCGCGCATGAGGCAGCTTGTGTGGCCGCGCACCGTACGCGCACTCTTGGAGGTGCAAACCAGCGCGCGGCCTGATGCGCTGTACGCCCTGGCAGTTGATGCCGGCGAAGGCGATGGCCAGGCCGCAAACAGCATCCGCTTTGCTGCCCTGGCGCAGTATTGCGACCAGGTAGCGACGCTTTTGCTAGGCCAGGGCTTGCAGCCGGGCGATACGGTCTCGCTGGTCATGCCCAATGGCTTGAACACCCTGCGTTTATTACTCGGCGCTATGCATGGCGGGTGGTGTGTCAACCCGGTGAATTTACTCAGCAGCACCGAGCAAATGCGCTATGTGCTGGACCATAGCGATTGCAAGCTGGTGATTGTCAGCTCCGACTGGGCCGAGCGCGTGCAAGCGGTCTTGGCCACCTTGACGCGGCCCGTGGGCTTGCTGGTGTGCAGCCCGGATATGGACGCCGATGACAGCTTGCTCGGGGCTTTGTTGCCGACCCCCACCCCAGCGCCAAAACCCGATGCTATGGCTTTGCTGATGTACACCTCGGGTACTACCGGCGTGCCCAAAGGGGTGGTGCTTACGCAGTCCAATCTGGCGGCCAATGCCATGGCTATTAGTGCCGAACATCGGCTGGGCGCGCGTGACCGTGTGCTGGCGGTGCTGCCGCTCTACCATATCAATGCCTTTGCCGTCACCATGCTTGCCCCTTTGGCCCATGGCGGTAGCCTGGCTATGCCGCCCAAGTTTTCGGCGGCGTGTTTTTGGCAGCAGGCAGTGCAAGCGCAATGCACCTGGATCAATGTCGTGCCGACCATGATTTCCTATTTGCTCGAAGGCGCTGCGCCCGAGGGTGAAACCCTGGGGCAGATACGCTTTTGCCGCAGTGCTTCTGCGGCCTTGCCGCCGGCGCATTTGCAGGCCTTTGAAAAGCGCTTTGGCATTGGCGTCATTGAGACGATGGGCTTGACGGAGACCGTGGCGCCGTCTTTTTCTAATCCCTATGACCCCCAGCTGCGCAAGCTCGGCGCAGTGGGCAAAGCCTCGGGCTGCGAGGCTTGCGTGATCGACGCCGACTTAGGCCCAGTGCCTGACGGCAGCACCGGTGAAATCGCCATTCGAGGCCCGCAGGTGATGCAGGGCTATTACAAAAACCCCGATGCCACGCGCGCCAGCTTTACGCCCGATGGCTGGCTGCGCACCGGCGATCTGGGTCACCGCGATGCCGATGGTTTTTTCTTTGTCACCGGGCGTATCAAAGAGCTGATTATTAAAGGCGGCGAGAACATCGCCCCGCGCGAAATCGACGAAGTGCTGCTGCGCCACCCCAGCGTGCGCGACGCCGCAGCTACCGGTATGCCCGATATGCACTACGGCCAAGAAATCTTGGCTTGTATCGTCTTGCGCGAAGGCTGCACTGCTGATGAAGCGGCCTTGCGCGCTTTTTGTACCGAGCACTTGGGGCGCTACAAATCGCCCAAGGTATTTCACTTTGTAGCGGACCTGCCGCGCGGCCCCTCGGGCAAAGTACAGCGACTCAAGCTGCTGGACTGGGTGGCTCAGACGACTTGAGCTTTGAGCGCTTTGGCCGCACCGCCGCGTACCGCAGCGGTCAAAGCTTGCAGCAGGGCCGACTCCAGTTTCCAACAATGCCAATATAAGGCGACGGGCAATCGAACCTTGGGAGCCAGATCGCGCAACTCGCCGCTTTTGAGCAAGTCTTTAACTTGCAGCAGCGGCACCACCGTAGCGCCCCAGCTTTGCAGCGCAGCACGTACCCGCCCATGTGCGCTGGGTAAAAAATTTTGCTGTAAACCGGGGTTTTTCAGACCGCAGGCTTTGCGCACAAAGCGGGTTTGCAAATCGTCTTTGCGGTTAAAGGCCATAAAGCGCATGCCGGCCAAGGCATGGGCATTTAAACCTTTGGGGCAATGCGCGTCCGCGTAGTCGGGGCTGGCCACTGCCACATAGTCCATCACTCCGAGTTGTACCACCTGGCAGCCGCGCAGCGGTTTGGCCAGCGCCGTGACGCAGCCTTGCACTTGGCCTTCGCGCAGCCATTCGTGGGTGAAGTCTTGGTCATCGGTGATGATTTCCAGCGCCATGCCGTCTTGCACCAGTGTTTGCAAGGCCGGTAGCACCCAGGTGGCAATGCTGTCAGCATTGATGGCAATGGCGATACGCTCCTGGCCTTGCGTGCTTTGCGCTTCGCGCGGCGCCAGGGCTTGCAGGTCGCGGCCCAGGTCGGCGCGCAAGAGGCGTAGCTGTAGCGCATGCTTGAGCAAATAGCGCCCCGCTGGCGTGGCCTTGAGTGGCCGCGTGCGCACGATCAGCACCGCACCGGCCTGCACTTCCAGGGTGCGCAAGCGCTGCGACACCGCCGATTGGGTAATGGATAAGCGCTGCGCCGCGCGCTCAAAACTGCCTTCTTCCACGATAGCGGCCAAGCATTCCAGGGCGTAGGGATCGAAAATCTGCATGGTTCTACATTATTAGCATTGCTAATGAATATAGCTTAATTTTCATAAAACTGTTAATTAAAAACTACCTGCCGCACACTCCTCTTCACCTTCATTGAGCGGAGACAAGCCATGCTTATCGGACTACCCCAAGAGATCAAAAACCATGAATACCGCGTCGGTCTGACGCCCGCCAGCGTGCGCGATTTGTGTGCCAACGGGCATAGCGTGCTGGTGCAAACCGGCGCGGGCGCCGCGATCGGGTTAACGGATGCGCAGTACCAGGCAGCCGGTGCGCAGATCGCGCCTGATGCCGCCAGCGTGTTCGCGCAGGCGGACATGATCGTGAAGGTCAAAGAGCCGCAAGCGCAGGAATGCGCCATGCTGCGTCCTGGTCAAATTTTGTATACCTACCTGCATCTGGCGCCGGACCCTGCGCAAACGGCGGCGCTGGTGAAATCAGGCGCGGTCTGCATTGCCTACGAGACGATTACCGGCGCCAACGGGGGCCTGCCGCTGTTGGCGCCTATGAGCGAAGTGGCCGGCCGCATGGCGGTGCAAGCCGGTGCCGCGCATTTGGAAAAGTCCAAAGGCGGTATGGGCGTCTTGCTGGGTGGCGTGCCCGGCGTGCCCGCTGCGCATGTGGTGATTTTGGGGGGTGGTGTGGTCGGTACGCATGCCTTGCAAGTGGCGGTCGGTATGGGCGCCCGCGTCACCGTGATCGACCGTAATGTCGATCGTCTGCGCCAGCTTGACCTGGTGTTTGGCAACCGCATCCACACCCTGTATAGCAGTGTGCAAAACCTGGAAGACGCGGTCTTAGATGCCGAACTGGTCATCGGGGGCGTGCTGATTCCCGGCGCTTTTGCGCCTAAATTAGTCACCCGTGCCATGGTCTCCTCCATGAAAAGAGGTGCGGTGGTGGTCGACGTGGCGATCGACCAGGGTGGTTGCTTTGAGACCTCCCACGCCACCACGCATGCGGAGCCCACCTACGTGGTGGACGATGTAGTGCATTACTGTGTGGCCAATATGCCCGGTGCCGTGGCACGCACTTCCACTTTTGCGCTCAACAACGCCACCATAGGCCATGCGCTGGCAATTGCCAACAAGGGCTGGAAACAGGCGCTGCGTGAGGACGTCCACCTACGTCAAGGTCTCAACGTGGCGCAGGGCCAGGTCACTTATGAAGCGGTTGCCCAGACCCTGGGCTATGCCTATGTGCCAGCTGAAGGCCTAGTGGCTTAAGCCTTGCGTTTATTTAAAAATGCGCTGAAGCTTTCTTGCGCCGCTTCACGCGCGGCACCTTGGGCCATGCGTTCGCCAGATACGGCATAGGCTTCTTGCTGCGGCAGGTCGATTTGCTGGTAATAGCCTTGCTTGCCCATGGCTTTGGAGACGGCGCAGCCGCGGCTGGCCCGACTGATTAAATCTAGCGTGGCAGCGTCTAGTTGTGCAGCGGGTACCGCTCGGTTAATCAGGCCCCAGTCGGCGGCGGTGGCCGCGTCAATAGCATCGCCTGTGAGCGCCATTTCCATAGCCCGCTTGCGCCCGATGTTGCGCGCCACCGCCACCAGCGGCGTATGGCAAAACAAGCTGGCTTTGCCCCCGGGTATCGCAAAGCTGGCGCTATCGGCCGCTAGCGCGAGGTCGCAAGTCGCCACGAGCTGGCAGCCCGCTGCCGTGGCCAGGGCGTGCACTTTGGCGATCACCGGTTGCGGCAGCGCTTGCACCGTGTTCATCATGGTGCTGCACAGATCGAATAAAGCACGCAAATGGTCCAGGTCCTGCCCCGCCATATCGGCAAAACTGTGACCTGCCGAAAACACCGGGCCATTGGCCGCCAGGATGATGCCGCGCGCATCGCTCTCGCCCACCGCAAGCAGCGCATGAGTGATCTCGCGCATCATTTCGGCGGACAGGGCATTGCGTTTGTCGGGCCGGTTAAGCGTCAGGGTGGCAATCGGTGTTTGCTGGTCGAGCAGGATGTGGACGTAGGGCATAGGATTCCAGACAAAGGTAGGGGGAGGCGTGCGCCCGCTTGCAATATAGCCGCACTGGACCCGCTTGCGCAGTTGGCCGGTGCGTGCTTTTGCATAAGCGGCTGGGCCTTAAACCAGGCCCCATCGACTTACGACTGGTCTGTATACTGGTCTGACGATCCCCCTGCGGAGTAAGTTATGAACATTGAAGTCGGGTCTTACGAGGCCAAAACAAAGTTGCCGGAGTTGCTGCGAGGCGTTCAAAGTGGTAAGCGCTACACCATTACCCTGCGCGGTGAAGCGGTTGCAGATTTGGTGCCGCCCCAAGGTACGAAGCGCTTGGGCGTCGGCGATGCCGCAGAAAATATGCGGGTTTTCATGCGGTCGCGTGCACCTATGCCAGACCTCGATCTAAAGGCCCTTATTGACGAGGGACGTGCATGAAGTTTGTCTTGGATGCGTCGGTAGCCTTGCTATGGTTGCTCCCTCAAACCAATGCTAAGGGCCTCGCCTACGCGGATTCAGTCCTGTCTGCACTCCAAGAGTCGCAAGCCGTGGTGCCATCGTTGTTTGCACTGGAAATAGCCAATGTCGTGACCAAACTTGAAGCCAAAGGAGTCGTGCCCGAGGCGGATTCTCAGCGCTTCATTGCATTGCTAGGGCAACTGGACATCGAGACCGACTTAGATACGATGGCGCGCGCCTTGGGCGACACATTGAATCTTGCCAGACGTCATAAGCTTTCGGCTTACGACGCGGCCTATTTGGAGCTTGCCCTTCGCCAAGGCCTTCCCCTGGCGACACTTGATGCAGACCTCGTGAAGGCCGCCCAAAGGGTAGGACTTTCCATTTTTGCCATCCATTGACTGGGTCGCGTACTAGCCCTTTTTAGTCCTCCAAAAAATGCCATGTCTGCCCTAAAAAACATTGTCATCAAGCACGTGGTGCGCATCCTTACCCATCCGGCGATGCGCCAATGGGGGCGAACCCGCGCCAGCCTGGCTCGCCGGATCAAGGGTCAGGCGGCGCAAGTGCATTATTTTCATCAGGCCGATGACCCGTACAGCCATTTGTGCGTACAGTTGCTAGAGCGTCTGGGTCATGGTTATGACGTGGACCTGCTGGCCCATTTGGTCAGCCCGCCCGAAGACTCGGCAGCGCCGGACCGCGAGCGATTAGGGTACTGGTCTTTGCGCGATGCCACCCTGCTGGCGCAGGCCCATGGGCTAGAGGCGCCGCTAGCGTCGCCAGATGCCGGTGCCGTGGCCAATGCCGAATCCTGCCTGGCCGCCAGCTTGCAGACCGGCCGCTTTGTGGTGGACGCAGCGGCCATCAGCCGGCGTTTGTGGAGTGCACAGCCGCAGTCGGAGGGCCAGTCACATGCCGATGCGAAGGTCGCCAAAGCAGCGGGCACCGCCCTGCGCAAGCAACTGGGCCACTACCTGGGCGCCACGTTTTTTTATGGTGGCGAGTGGTACTGGGGCATAGACCGCTTGCATTACTTGGAGCAGCGCCTGCGCGACGAGGGCCTGTGCCGGGAACCCGCCAGAGCGCTGCTGGTGCCCGTGCGCGACATTGCCTCAAACGGTGCACCTGCTGTGCACACCGCAAGCAAGCCAAAGGCGCAGTTGCACTACTTTTGTTCGTTCCGCAGCCCTTACACCTATATCGCCTTGCCGCGCGTGCGCCAGTTGGCCGAGCATTACGGCGCGCAGCTGCAAATCCGTTTTGTACTGCCCATGGTGATGCGCGGTCTGGCCGTGCCGCGTGAAAAAGGCATGTATATCGTGGCTGATGTGGCGCGCGAAGCGCAGCGCGTGGGCATGCCTTATGGCTTTTTGGTGGACCCGGTGGGCAAGCCGGTGGAGCGCGGCTATGCGGTCTTGCACCAGGCCATAAAGGCCGGTGCCGGATTGCAATTGGCCCAGTCTTTTTTGCAAGGCGTGTGGGCCGACGGCATAGACGCGGGCACCGACAGCGGCCTGTATGCCATCGCCGCGCGCGCCGAACTGGATAAAGCCTTTGTGGACAAGGCCTTGGCGGATGACAGTTGGCGCGCAGTGGCTGCCACCAACCGGCTTGAATTGCTGGACATGGATTTGTGGGGCGTGCCTAGCTTTCGCGTTAACGACCTGCCCGGTTACTGGGGCCAGGACCGCCTGTGGATGGTGGAGCAGGATTTGATGGCGCTGCGCTAAGCCGTGTACTTTTCTACCTGGACCGCGCAGTCATAAAACGTGGGTCCACGGCCCAGGTCGGTGAGCCGCTGGTTGGTCAATTCATTCACATTGGTGCCCATAGGCCCCAGCTTGCGCCACCACACCCCCAGGCCGTTGACCACGCCTGGGCGCGCGCGCGTGCTGATCTCGGCTTTGCAGTGGTAATGGCCACGGTCATTGAATACGCGTACCACGTCGCCGTCAGTTATTGAACGCGAAAGTGCGTCTTGGGCATGGATTTCAATTTTCGGCTCGCCTTCGATGCCGCGCAGGCTTTTCACGTTGACAAAGGTGGAGTTCATGAAATTGCGCGCCGGCGGCGAAATCATGGCCAGCGGATAGGCCGCGTTGGCACCGGCCTCTTCGTAATTGGGCAGGTAGTCCGGCAGTCCGTCCACGCCCATCGCGGCCAGGCGGGCGCTGAAAAATTCGCAGCGTCCCGAAGGCGTGGGAAAGCCGCCCTGCGCAAACGGTGCTTGCGGCAAGGGCAGGCTGACAAAGCCGTCTTGTAGCAAGGTATCAAAGCTGACGCGCGCATCGAAAGCGGTGCGGCACAGCGCCTCGTCCCCCTCGGCAAAACAGGGCTCGGTATAGCCCATGCGCTGCGCCAGATTACGGAAAATTTCAGCATTGGAGCGGGCCTGCCCCTGGGGCGCAATCGCCGGGCGGTTGAGCAGCACATCGGTGTGGCCGTAGGTGGTGTGTACGTCCCAGTGTTCCAGTTGCGTGGTGGCTGGCAAGATGTAATCCGCGTAGTCCGCGGTGTCGGTTTGAAAATGCTCTAAGACCACGGTAAACAAATCTTCGCGGGCAAAGCCTTGCACCACTTTGCCCGAGTCCGGCGCAATCGCCACCGGGTTGCTGTTAAAGACCAGCAAGGCGTCAACGGCCGGGCCAAATTGCGCGCTGGCCGGGCGCAGCAAATCATCGCCGATGGTGCTCATATTGATGGTGCGGCAAGGCCCTGCGGGACGCAAATCCGGGCGGGTGTGGCCGCTGTCATCAAAGCCGTGCGTGCCCGAGGCTGACAGCAGCATGCCGCCAGCCGGTTTGCGCCAGGCGCCTATGAGCGCAGGCAAGCAGGTCACAGCGCGCACCGCATTGGCGCCACCGCGCGCGCGTTGCATGCCGTAGTTCAGGCGTATGGCCGCACTCTCGCCGCGCAGCATGGATTGGCCGTAGTCGCGCGCTAGCGATTCAATTTGCGCTTGCGGCACGCCGCAGACCTGGGCGGCGCGCGCAGGCGTCCACTGCAGGGCGCGCTCGCGCAATGGCTCCCAGCCCAGGGTGTAGCGCGCAATGTAGTCGTGGTCCAGCCAATCGTGGGTAATCAATTCGTGCATCAGGGCCAGGGCCAGGGCTGCATCGGTGCCTGGCCGCAGGGCGATATGTTCGTGGCATTTTTCTGCCGTCTCGGTGCTGCGGGGGTCTATGCAAATGATTTTGGCCCCGGCGCGCTTGGCCTCTTGTGCGTAGCGCCAGAAATGCAAATTACTGGTGATGGCGTTGCTGCCCCAAATCAGAATCAGTTGCGCATGGGCAAAGTTTTCAATCAGCATGCCTTTGCGCACGCCCAGGGTGTAGTCCAGCCCGGCAGCGCCGGCCGATGAGCAAATCGTGTAGTCCAGCATCGAGGCGCCCATGCGGTTGAAAAAACGCGAGGACATGGCGTCGCCCTGCACCCAGCCCATGGTGCCGGCGTAGTTATAGGGGAGCACGGCTTGTGGCCCACGCGCCGGGTCTTGCACGATGGTTTGTAGGCGCGCAGCGATGTCGTCCAGCGCCACGTCCCAGCTGACCGGTGTGAATTGCCCTGAACCTTTGGGGCCGCTGCGCTTGAGCGGCTGCAACAGGCGTTCCGGGTGGTAGCTACGCTCGGTGTAGCGCGCCACTTTGGTGCACAGCACGCCATCGGTTTGCGGATGGTGTGGGTTGCCCTGCACTTTGATGGCGATGCCGTTTTGCACGGTAGTTATCAGGGAGCAGGTGTCCGGACAGTCATGCGGGCAGGCGCCCACCACTTGGTGGCTTGCCGTGTCGGGGCTGGCGCTGTGCGCCACGGTGCTGGCTTCTGGCATAGTGGAGAGGCGCGGGCGTGGCCGCACGATGGCTGAGACAAGCGGCCATTGTGCCGCCATCTGCCTCTTTGTGCCGCCCGGCGCCGCCGGGTCGGGCCGGTTTAGTTATGTCAAACGAAAGTCCGCCATGGAATTAATCGACGCGATTGTGGAAAACGTCCCCGCTATAGCCGCTGTGCGGCGCGATTTACACGCCCACCCCGAGCTGTGTTTCAAGGAAGAGCGTACCGCCGATGTGGTCGCCGCCCAGCTCAGCGCCTGGGGTATCCCCATGCACCGGGGCATGGGTACGACCGGCGTGGTCGGCATCATCCAGGCGGGTACATCGCCACGCGCTATCGGCTTGCGCGCCGATATGGATGCGCTGCCTATGCAGGAATTCAATACCTTTGCCCACGCCAGCCGCCACCCGGGCCGTATGCACGCCTGCGGCCATGATGGCCACACCGCCATGCTGCTGGCAGCAGCCCAGCACCTGGCCAAGCACCGCGACTTTGATGGCACCGTCTATGTCATCTTCCAACCCGCCGAAGAAGGCGGCGGCGGTGCGCGCGAGATGATCCGGGACGGATTGTTTGAAAAATTTCCGGTCGAGGCGGTGTTTGGCCTGCACAACTGGCCGGGCGGGGATGTGGGCGAGTTTGCAGTCAGCCCCGGCCCGGTGATGGCATCGAGTAATGAATTCAAAATCGTGGTGCGCGGCAAAGGCGGCCATGCGGCCATTCCGCACAACACCATCGACCCGGTGCCGGTGGCCTGCCAGATGGTGCAGGCCTTTCAAACCATCATCAGCCGCAACATCAAACCCATAGAAGCGGGTGTGATTTCCGTCACCATGATCAACGCCGGCGAGGCCACCAACGTCATCCCCGACAGCTGTACTTTAGAGGGCACGGTGCGCACCTTCACCGTGCAAGTGCTGGACAAGATTGAGGCGCGCATGCGCGATATCGCCCAGCACACCGCCGCCGCTTTCGGCGCCGAATGCACCTTTGAGTTTTCGCGCAATTACCCTCCCACCATCAACTCCGAAGCCGAAGCTATGTTTGCGCGCAAAGTGATGGCCTCTATCGTGGGCGAACACCGGGTGCATGTACAGGAGCCGACCATGGGCGCGGAAGATTTTTCTTATATGTTGATGGCCAAGCCCGGCTGCTACGCCTTTATCTCCAACGGCGATGGTGCCCACCGCGAATTGGGCCACGGCATGGGCCCCTGCATGCTGCACAACCCCAGCTACGACTTCAATGACGCCTTGCTGCCCTTAGGCGCCACTTACTGGGTGCGGCTGGCACAGGCTTGGCTGGCACCAAAAGACTAGGCTGGCGCAAAGCGTTGCTCTGCCATTTGCAGCAGGCCGTCAAAAATCAGGTTGTCCACCAGCTCGAACGGGCGGGTCATGGATGGGGCCATCTTCCAGCCGGCGCCGCCGGTCATGATGCAAAGGGGTTCACCGCCGCAGTGGCTGCGCACATGCTGCACCATACATTCCACGGCACCGGCTATGGCATAGGTGCCACCGCTGGTCAGTGCGTCGCTGGTATTGGTGGGGAAAGGGCGGACCTCGCCCGTGGGCACATGTAAACCGGCGGTGCCGGACTCCAGGGCGCGCAGCATGATGCCGTGGCCCGGAATAATCATGCCGCCTAAAAAGCGCCCGTCGGCTGATACCGCTTCAACAGTCACTGCGGTGCCCACCATTACCACCACCATCGGGCGGGCCGGTCCCTGGGCCCGCATGCGGTGGTAGGCGCCGATGATGGCGACCCAGCGGTCGGCGCCCAGGCGGGTGGGATGGTCGTAGCCGTTGACAACACCGGCTTCGCTGTCGCTGGCCACCACCCATTGGGGGGCAACGTCCCACAGCTCCATTTGCAGTTCCACGCGGCGTTTGACGGCGTCCCCGGCCACCACGCTGCCCAGCACATGCTGTGGCGCAGGTAGGCGGCTCCAAGCGCCGTCGGCCAGCTTGTCGATGTTCTCTAAAAATTCAGCGCCTTGGGCCAGCAGGGCCGCGCCGGGATGCGCTGCGCGGTACTGAGCCCATTTGAGGCGGGTATTGCCGATATCGAGCGCCAGAAAAGTCATAAACAAAGGAAAGTTTGGGCGCATTATCGTCAAGCGCCGGGAATGGTTTACAGTTGACGTTTACGTAAACGTCAATGCCGCCAACGGCAAACCCTCACGTACCCGCACCAAGGCTGTTTCACCATGACCGATTTATCCGCAGAATTCAAGGCGCTTGCCAATTACCGGCCCACGCACAAAGTGCGTTTTGTCACCGCTGCCAGCTTGTTTGACGGGCATGACGCGGCCATCAACATCATGCGCCGTATTTTGCAAGGCATGGGTACCGAAGTCATCCACCTGGGCCACAACCGCAGCGTCGAAGAAGTGGTCACCGCCGCATTGCAGGAAGACGTACAAGGCATCGCCATCAGCTCCTACCAGGGCGGGCATGTGGAGTATTTCAAGTACATGGTGGATTTGCTCAAAAGCCGGGGCGGCGCGCATATCCAGGTCTTTGGCGGCGGCGGCGGCGTGATCGTCCCGGCCGAAATCCGCGAACTGCAAAGCTATGGCGTGAGCCGCATTTACAGCCCGGAAGACGGGCAAAAAATGGGCCTGGCCGGCATGATCGGCGAGATGGTGATGCGCTGCGACCGGGAGCTGAGCAGCTTTGCCCCCAAAGAGTTAGCTGCCATCCAAGGGCATAGCGATGCCGCCTGGCGCGCGCTGGCGCAGTTGATGACCGCCGTCGAAGCCGGCAAAGTGGCGCCTGACTTATTGCAAGCCCTGCGCACGCAGGCGGCGGCTGCCAAAGTGCCCACCATCGGCATCACCGGTACCGGTGGCGCCGGTAAATCCTCGCTCACCGATGAACTGATCCGCCGCTTTCGCCTGGATTTGGGCGACAGTTTGCGCATCGCCGTGATCTCCATCGATCCCTCGCGCCGCAAGAGCGGCGGTGCGCTGCTGGGTGACCGCATCCGCATGAACGCGATCGCGCCTTGGGCTGCGGGCCAGAACGCGCCGCGCGTGTTTATGCGCTCGCTGGCCACGCGCGAATTCGGCTCGGAAATCAGCCAGGCCCTGCCCGATGCGATTGCCGCTTGCAAGGCTGCAGGTTTTGACCTGATTGTGGTCGAGACCTCGGGCATTGGCCAAGGCGATGCGGCCATCGTGCCTTTAGTCGATGTGCCCTTGTACGTGATGACGCCGGAGTTCGGCGCGGCCAGCCAGCTGGAAAAAATAGACATGCTGGACTTTGCCGAGTTCGTCGCCATCAACAAATTTGACCGGAAGGTCG
>CANNEW010000011.1 GCA_947503685.1 Comamonadaceae bacterium
GTATGGCCACCAGGTGCTGCGGCACGCCGGACACCAGCGCCAGCCAGGCGGTGTTTTTCAGGGATTTCCAGAACCATTCGTCGGTGATGGCGAAGGCAAAGTTGTCCAGGCCGACGAACTTCATGGCGGACAGGCCGGCGCTTGGCTCCCAACTCTGAAAGGCCAGGTAAAAGGAAAAGATCAGCGGAAACAAGCCAAACACCACGAATAGCAGCACAAACGGGCTGAGCAGCACGTAGGGCGCCGCGGCGGGCGACAGACGGGGCATGAATCCAGCGCGCATGGAAGTGGTGGTACGGATGTGTCCGCTTTAACGCTTGGCGCGGCGCTCAATCAGCGCTTTGGCATCGGCAAGGGCGGTGCGCACGTCTTTGCCCTGGTCGAGTACTTTGTCCAGCTCGGTATTGATGATTTCGTCCGCAATCGGGTCGAGCTTATGCACTTCAACCGCGCTAATTTTGCGAGCTGCATCGCGCCACAACAAGCGGGCTTTTTGGCCACCCAGAAATTCGATGGGTTGCTCAAAAAATGCATCGTTATGCACTTCAAGCAGCGCGGGAAAAGCGTCCTGCGCTTTAAAGGCCGCCAGTTGAAGCTCGGGGGTGAGTGTCATCATCTGGATGAACTCGGCGGCCAGGGCCTTGTTTTTTGCGCCCTTGGGGATGCTGTAGAAACTTCCGCCCCAGGAGCCATACGCTTTTTCAGGCAGCTGGGCGGTGCGCCACAGACCTTTGGTGTCGGGGGCGAGCCAGTTGTTGAGGTGGCCGGCCAGCCAGGCGCCGGACATTTGGGTGGCGATAGTGCCGCGTTTAAAGCCCTCGGACCATTCGTTGGACCAAGATGCAATCTTCCCATCGAGTTTTTGTTCGCGCACTTTCTTGGCCAATTCAAAGGCACGCACAAAGCGCGGCGAGTCAACCAGGACTTTGCCATTTTTATCGAGGTAGAGGCCCTCGCCGGATTTGAGGTCGGCGCGGATCATGATGTCTTTGATATCACGGGCATGGGCCATGAGATAAGCGCCGGTGGCCGCTTTGATTTTGATCCCTGAAGCCACATAGCTGTCCCATGACTGGGTCAGGTCTGCCTCAGTCAGTCCGGCTTTTTTGAGTACGTCAGCACGGTAAAGCAGGGTACCGGGCCCGATATCGGTGGGCATGGCCACCAGTTTTCCGGTACTGGTGGTGCCCTGGCGGTAAGCAAAAGGCACGATGCGCGACTGCTGCGCTTGCATTCCGTAGGGCGCTGCCCCCAGGTCCTCCAGGCCACCGCCCTCGGCAAAGCGGCCCACGTAGCCGTACTCCAGCACCATCACATCCGGCAGATTGGAGGCGGTGGACAGGGCTGTGGTCATTGCCGTATGGTGGTCCGCAAAAGCGCGGCTGGTGATTTTGACCTCCACGTCTGGGTGCTTCTTCTTGAACGCGGGGATGGCGGCCTTGGCGATTTCGTCCACCGCCGGGTAGGCGGAAATGGAAAGGACTGTTTGCGCCTGCGCCCAGGGCGTGGCACACGCCAAGCACGCTATTGTCAGCAGGGCAGCACTTAGCCGCGCGTGCGATTTCAATTTGGCCATAGAGTCCTCTTTGATGAAGTCGCGCTGTGCACCAGGCCTCTACTGGCAAGGATTGAAAGCGCTTTCATTGATTGTACGAACTGCAGCAAGCGCCCTTGCTAAGGGGAATCCCTAATATGCATTTTCCAAGCAAGCTGCATCGCTTGCACCGACCGCGATGCTCGGCCATGGCGCCACGCTCCCCGGGCGCGAGGGCCCTAAATTCAATCAGCGATTTTAATGGAATCGTTTCCACAATGGGGCCTACACCGAGTGTTTTTTTGCCCCTCATTTGCACTTCAGGCGCGCCGAGGCAGGATGGATGCAGATTCTTGCGCCAGGGGCACCTTAGCCACCGAAGCACGCCAGGTCACGCTGATGGGGAAGTCGCGCTGGACCGCATGGCGCGAGCCGTAGCATTGGTTAAGTAGCCATCGGACGGCCGACCGGGTGATATCGGGCCAGGGGATATGCACGGAGGTGAGCTGCGGCGCTGAATATTTGGCGCTGTGGGTATCGTCATAGCCCATCACGGAAATCGCACCGGGAACTGCAATACCCACACTTTGCAAATAGGCCAGCGCACCCACGGCAGTTTCATCGTTGGCGCAAAAAAGTGCGGTGAATTCATGCCCTGATGCGACCAGGGATCGCGCGCAATTCCAGCCTCCTTCAGGGGAAAAGTCACTCGCTCGGATGGCAATATGTTGTGGATCGACGTCCTGCAGCGCCAGCTCTTGCATGAAGCCATCCACCCGGGCCACATTGTCCGGCGAGGTGCTAGGGCCGGCAATCACGGCGTATTTTCGGTGCCCGAATTTCAGCAAGGCCTGTGCGGCCAGCGTACCGCCGCGCCGGTGATCAGGGCTAAAGCATTGGGCTTCTAAACCGGCAAAATCAAAGTTAAGAATGGCCAGTTTGCTGCGCGTTTCACCCAGCGCAGCGATGTCTTCGTCGCGCAATGCATCGGTCATGATCAAAAGACCGTCACAGTCGCGTTCAATCAGAAAACGAATGCCCTCTATGGCCTGGCGGCGCGAATCACCATCGCCGCATCCGAACGCGACCACCATGTGCAGGCCCGAGTCACGCAATTGCGCGTCGATGGCGCTCAAAATCGGGGTGTAAAAAGTGCCTTCTAGCAAAGGTATGTAAACACCGATCATTTGCGAAACGCCCGACAAAAGCGAACGCGCAACATGTGAGGGGCGGAAATTTAAGGCTTCAATGGCTTGCCGTACGCGTTCGGCCGTCGCGGGGGCAACCGAACCTTTGCCACTGACCACGCGCGAGGCCGTGCCAACGCCAACGCCGGCCAAACTCGCTACGTCTTTGATTGTGGCCATGTCATTTTTTTACCGTTGAAATTCTCGAACCAAAAGCGCACCTTAGTGGGAACCAAGCGCCACGCAAAAAATGCCCGGCGGATAGTAACAAAGAATGGCTAATGGGATGCGGCGCAGTGCTGCGCAATGTATTGCGCATGGGTCGGCATCACGTCAACACATTTTTGAACCACGGACGCAACATCATCCAAATATGTTTTTATTTCCGTCACCGAACGCAAATCCACCAAAGGGTGGTAACCCTTAGCGCAAATACCTTGGCCATGCATGACCTGCACCCAACTGACGTCGCCAAACAATTCATTGTTGTCCCTGAAAATGCGTCCATTGCTGGTAAATAAGTCTATTTTGTGCTGCAGGGTCGCCGGTATCTCCATGGTTCGGCAGTGATTCCAAAAAGCGGAATCGGTACGCTGCGTCGCCTTGTAGTGCAAGATGATGAAATCGCGAATGCGCTCGTACTCCGTTTGGGTTTGCGCGTTGTATTCGTCGATATTGGCTTGTGCGAAGCCCATGGCAGGAAACATGCGAATGACGCGCGTAATGGCCGTCTGCACCAAATGAATATTGGTCGATTCGATGGGCTCAAAAAATCCACTGGCAAGACCAATGGCAACACAGTTTTTGTGCCAAGTTTCTTTGCGCCGCCCCGGGGTAAAGGGTATGTGGCGCGGATCTGCCAGTTGCTTTCCATCGAGGTTATTGAGCAAAATAGCGGTCGCCTCGTCCTGGCCCATAAAGCGGCTGGAATAGACATGGCCGTTACCTATACGGTGCTGCAGGGGAATACGCCACTGCCAGCCCGCTGAATGCGCTGTGGCCCGCGTAAAGGGCACCAGCGGCGTGACCGATTCGCAAGGTACGGCCACCGCCCGATCGCAGGGCAGCCAGTGCGACCAGTCTTCGTATTCTCGGCCTAGCGCCTGTCCAATCAAGAGCGCACGCATGCCAGAGCAGTCCACAAAAAAGTCCCCGGCAAGCACCTGCCCATTGGCCAATTTGACCGATTCGATGAAGCCGTCTGTTTCTCGCAGCGTGGTCTGCACAATACGGCCTTCTTGGCGTATCACACCTCTTTCTTGTGCGTATTGGCGCAAAAATTGCGCATACAAACTGGCATCAAAGTGGAATGCGTTGTTGATGTCGCCCAGGGGCGAGTCTGCCATTTCCGGTTTGCTACTTATGAATTTGGATTTTCGCGGTGCCCATGTATTGATGGAGTAATTGCCCAGGTCGGCGGCCTGTCCCGCTTGCTGCATTTTGAGCCAATACTGGTAGCAGGGTAATGGACCCAAATCGCGGCCTATCTTGCCAAATCCATGAATATACGAGTCGCCCTGTTGGCCCCAGTTGACAAACTCAATGCCCAGTTTGTAGGTGCCTTGCGTGGCACGTAAAAATTCATTTTCATCAATGCCCAGTGCAGCGTTGAAATCTTTGATGAGGGGAATCGTCGCTTCACCCACCCCGATGGTGGCGATTTCATCGGACTCCACGAGGCAAATACGGTAGTTGTGTCCCAACAGGCTGGCAAAGGCCGCCGCTGTCATCCAGCCAGCCGTACCGCCGCCCACAATGACGATTTGTTGGAGTCTGTCTTCGGACATGGCGTCGTCCTTTCGGCGGTAGGGAAGGGTCCCTATCCATATTAGTCATGGAAAAAAGCCCTGCTGAACCGCGCCAGCAGGGCCCTCTAGGGGGAAGCCGCCTAGAACTTGTAGCTAGCGCCAAACATCATGGAGCGGCCAAAGTTCTCGGTTTTCCATGGGAGCAGTCCGAGCGCGTTTCCGCCGACTTCTGGTCCGCGTGTCTGTACCGCCGGGGCATCCGTCAAATTGTTAACCTGCAATAAGAGCGACAGGCCTTTGTAGGTGCCGCTGTTAAATGCATAGCCCACTTGCATATCCACTTGGGTTTCCGCGTCAATTTGGGTATTTGATTCGGTATTCAGGAGCACACTGCGGGTGGTCGCGGTAAATGCGGAGCGGGACCGGCGGCTAATTCGCGAGGAGAATCCTTGGTCCTCGTAGTAGAGCGTCAAACTGTTGACGTTGCCTGAAAATCCATCGAGGTAGATCTTATTACCGTTCTTGTCATTGGGCAGGCTGTTGTTCGTGCCCGATTCGCTCACGATCACGCCAAAGCCCTTGAGCGCTGGACTCAGCAATGCGCCTTCCAGCGAAGCGCTTATCTCCAGACCCCAGACCTCGCCGCCTTGTCCATTGGTTTGCGTGGTAACCGTTCCGAGATTGGGATTGCATCCCGGATTGCTGGGTACGCATCCGGGCGTCAGATTGGAATAGTTTTTGAACATCGAGAAATCGCGCACCGTTTCCTGGCGGTAAATGAAGCTATCGAGTTTTTTATAGAAGGCCGCACCGGCGACATAGCTACTCTTACCAAAGTATTTTTCCAAGGAAAAGTCGACGGACTGCGCGCGCCAAGGCTGTAGGTCGGGCTTGCCGCCAGCACCTGCAGACCATTGGCCAATGGTGCTACCAGGCGCCACCGCGGTGAGTTTGGGTTGGTCCGCTCCGGCACGCATGTCATCCATGCGCGGCCTAGCCATGGCTTTTGCTAAGCCAAAACGGGCGATCAGTTCAGGGTTCAGGTTCGCCACCAAATTCAGGCTGGGCAAGTAGTCGTTGTAGTCGGCGCTGCCGCTGACGGCAATGAGTGCCCCGGAGCCGGGCGCACCCGGCGTGCCACCATCATTCCATTGCATTCCCGTGGAGCTTTGCTCGGTGTGAACCGCCTGCACACCTACATTGCCGCGCAAAGGCACTGCACCCAACGCAGTATCCAAATTCAGTTTGGCAAAGGCGGTTGTGACTTTTTCATGCACGCCAAAGGTGTTGGACAGTGCAGACCATGGGTCCTTGGCAGCCTGGGTGTAAAGATTCATCATGCTGGGAATATCCCAGGACACCGTATTGACATTGACGCCACCGACGTTGATGTTGACCGGGCCACGCAATGCGCTGGCGGGTATAGCGACATTGTTGCTTGCCAACGCAAGGCTGTAGGCGTTGGACTGAACGTCTTTGTCGCGCTGGGCGTAGTTCAGGCCCGCTTCGAGTCCGCTAAAGATTCCGACTTCCAAATCTCGTTTTGCTGACAATCGAAGCGTCTTGATGTCGTCCTGGTAGGACGGCGTACGCATTTCCGCCCAATTGGGATCATTGGTCAACTGCACGTTGCTAGCGCTAGCCAGATTTTCGGTGGTGGACCAGGCCTGATTGCCGGTGCTACCCAAGCCAGAGAAACTCATCGGCCCGCCTGCCTGCCCCTTGGCCACAGACTGGATATAGGTTTCCTTGCGGTTGGCGCGTGAAAAGCCCAGGTCGGTAACGCCCGTCCACTTGTTGCCTAATTTGATTTCATTTTTCCAGCCCAGCGAGCTAATGTCATCACTGCGTTGCCAGTTCTTTTCATACACCAGGTTGCGGCCACCGGCGACCGTGCCGCTGTCAATGATGGCGTTGCCGTTGACGTTGGTGGTGCCCACATTGCTGAACTGACCGCCGCCGCTCCAAAGACCGATATCTGCGGCCCAAAAGTTGGAAACGCGATCTTGAGTGAATTTGGAGTAATACAAATCCACCACGCTGTGGACGTCCTTATTGGGTCGGAGCTCCAGTACCGCCATCAGTCCGTCGCGCACCTGCTTGCTGGAGGTCACACTGGCTTCCATGCCTTGCGCAAACAGCGCCTTTGCGCCACCGGCAGGAGGAACACCCGTGGCACCCGCGCCCCATTGGCCGACGTAGTCACCGTATTTCCAAGCCTCGTACTTTTTGGATTGGCCTGGGGAGTCCAGATGCGCAAAACCCAATGCCAGCCCGACGGTGTTGTCGGCGAACTGGTTGACATAGGACGCGCTCACGCGGTTGCCCATGTTTGCGCCGCCCTGTGGCGACAGTTGGCCCAATGAGTTTTGCTCGCCCCGCACGCTGACCGACACCTGGCGACCGCGCGAATCAAGTGGCATCACAGGGCGAATGTCAACCGTACCGGACAAGCCCTGGCCTACCAAGGCGGCATCGGGGGTTTTGTAGACCAGAACCTGATGGATCAGCTCCGATGGGAATTGGTCGTACTCGGCAGCGCGCCCGTCACCAGAGCTGACGACCTCACGCCCGTTGAGGACGGCGCCAGCAAAATCCGGACCCAGGCCCCGAATGGAAATCGCCGAAGCGCGGCCGTCCACACGCTGCGCAGCCAGCCCTGGCAGGCGGGCGATAGAGTCTGCGATGCTGGCGTCGGGCAGTTTGCCGATATCTTCTGCCGAGACCGCCTCCACAATCGAGTCGGCGTTGCGCTTGAGTGCAATGGCACTCTCGATGCCCGCACGAATGCCTGTCACCGTCACCGTTCCTAGGCTGTCAGTGGTTTGCTGCGCATAGGCGGCTCCGGCAGTGAGGACGGCCAAGGCGCAAGCCAGGGCGACCGGCTTGGCTTTAAACGCGGGCGCACTTTTGCTCGCATGGCGCAGGGTGAGATTGCTTGATCGGGTCATTGCCGTACTCCTTGGTCTGGAAAATCTAGATTCGACGTAAAAAAGAACATCATTTACCTATTAATGGAATCCATTCCACTTAATTGGGAACGATTCCAATTGAATGAATATAGCCGTCTATTTCTGAAATGTTATTAGGGAATTCCCGCGTTTTTTTGCTATTTGCGTCTGATTTAGCGCTTATTTTTAGAAAAAATAGACGTTTTGATAGCTTTAATGGCCGAGCGACGACCTGGCAAACAAAGGGTTGTTACCGATAGCAGCCAAACAGATAGCACCTACAATTGGAATGCTTTCCATAATCGCGAAAACCCCTTTACTGCATGAAACCTCACCCGGCCAGCGTTCATCCTCCCGTGCATCGGATGGACTTTCCCTCCGACTTTCGCTGGGGAAGCTCGACCTCGTCCTACCAAATAGAGGGGGCAGCACAGGAAGGTGGGCGCGGCGAATCGATTTGGGACCACTTTTGCGCCGAGCCCGGGCGCATTCGCGATGGCGCAAGCGGGGCGGTCGCCTGCGACCATTACCACCGCTGGCCACAGGATTTAGACCTGGCCCGTGGGCTAGGCACCAACGCTTACCGCTTTTCTATCGCCTGGCCTCGCATTTTTGCCCATGGCGGTACTGGCGCTCCGCTGCGCGCGGGCTTGGACTTTTACAGCCGCCTAGTCGACGGCATGCTCGAGCGCGGCTTGGAACCCTGGGCCACCCTCTACCACTGGGACCTGCCGCAAGCCTTGCAGGAGCAAGGCGGTTGGGCGCAGCGCGCCACCATGGACGCATTTGCGCACTACACCGACGCCGTCACGCGCCACCTGGGCGACCGCATCAAACACTGGATCACGCACAACGAGCCCTGGTGCACCGCCTTTCACGGCAACTACGAAGGTGTGCACGCGCCCGGATTGAAGGATTTCAAAACCGCTTTGCAGGTGTGCCACCATGTACTGGTCTCGCACGGCATGGCCGTCGAAGCCATCCGAGCCAATGTGCCGCAGGCCCAAGTCGGCGCAGCATTGAGCCTGCATCCCCTCAAATCGGCCAGCGACAGCGCACAAGACCGGGCGGCCACACTTCGCCACGATGGCTTGCGTAACCGTTGGTTTTTAGACCCGCTGTACGGGCGAGGCTACCCCCAGGACATTTGGGACTTGCTGGGCACACAGGCGCCCACGGTGAAAGCGGGAGATAGCGCGCTGATGGCCACGCCCACGGACTTTTTGGGTGTGAACTATTACTTTCCCGAAATCATCGCTGACGCCCCCGGAGAGGGCCTGATGCAAACCCGCGTAGTCGACTCCAACCAGGTCGAGCGCACCGGTTTTGGCTGGGAAGTGTCGCCTCAAGGCATGGTGGATCTGCTGCAGCGCGTGCATGCCGATTACCAGCCCCCTGCCATCTACCTGACAGAAAACGGTTCGACCTATGATGACCTGCTGACGCCCGAGGGTCGCATCGACGATCACCAGCGCATGCACTACCTGCAACGCCACCTGCGCGCGCTGCACCAGGTCTTGGTGCTAGGGATACCCATTCAAGGCTATTTCGCGTGGAGTTTGCTGGATAACTTTGAATGGGCAGAAGGTTATTCGCGGCGCTTTGGCCTGGTCCATGTGGATTTCGTGACCCAGCAGCGCCGGCTGAAGATGAGCGGTCAGTGGTACCACAGTTTTTTAAACGAGGAGACACCATGCTGAACTTTGCACGCATTGCAGCCTTGGCCCTGGCAGTGGGCAGCGCCCATGCGGCAGGCCCCAAGGCCGAAGTGATCCACTGGTGGACCTCGGGCGGCGAATCAGCGGCCGTAAAAACCCTGGCCGATGCCTACGCCAAGGCCGGGGGCGTGTGGGTCGATACCGCCATCGCATTGGGCGAGCAAGCCCGTTCCGTCGCTGTCAACCGGATTTTGGGGGGCAACCCTCCCACTGCGGCGCAGTTCAATACTTCCAAACAGTTTCTCGACCTGGTCGAGCAAGGCATGCTCAACCCGATCGACAGCGTCGCACAGCAACAGGGCTGGGACCAATTGCTGCCCGAGACGGTGCTTAACGTGGTGCGCGTCAAAGGCCATTACTACGCAGCACCCGTCAATATCCACATGCCCACCTGGATTTGGTACTCCAAGGCGGCATTTAAACAGGCTGGTATCGCTGCAGAGCCCAAGTCCTTTGACGCCTTGTTTGCCGCGCTGGACAAGCTGCGCGCTGTCGGCCTGGTTCCGCTGGCCCATGGCGGGCAGCCCTGGCAGGAAAACATTGTGTTCACCGCTGTGCTGGCCAATGTAGGCGGCACCGAGCTGTACCTCAAGGTGCTGCGCGACAAAGATCGCCAAGCCATTGAGGGGGAGGCCTTCAAAAAGGTTTTGCTCAACTTTAAGCGCCTGCAGTCCTATACAGACAAAGGCTCGCCAGGACGCAACTGGAATGACGCCACGGCGATGCTGATCACTGGCAAAGCAGGCGTGCAAATCATGGGTGACTGGGCCAAAGGCGAATTTGCCCAAGCCAATCAAAGCCCGGGCAAGGACTTTGGCTGTATCGCCGGTTTTGGTGCCAAGTCGCCCTACATCATTCAGGGGGACGTCTTCGTTTTTCCTAAGACCAGCGATCCCCAGGCCATCAAAGCGCAGCAGCTGTTGGCCGGCATCATGCTAGCGCCCGCCACGCAAGTGGCCTTTAGCAATAAAAAGGGCTCGATCCCGGTGCACACCGATGTGGACGTCTCCACCATGGACCCGTGCGCGCAGCAAGGGCTGGCCATCATGAAGGACAAGTCGCGGCAGCTAGGCAACGGTGAGATTTATATGAGCCCAGACCAAAACGGCGCCTTGACCGACATCTTGACCGCGTATTGGAACAAAAACTTGCCGGTGGAAAAAGTCCAAAAAGACATAGCCGCTGCGCTCAAGAATTGACACCAGACCGTGACAGCACCCCGCTCTTGGTGGAAAGTGCGCACTGGCCAGTTGAGCGCCAGCGTCGCCTTGCTGCCCTTGGCTTTGATCGTGCTGGTGGCCTATGTAGGCACTGTCCTGTGGTCGCTACGCGTATCCCTGACCGACGCGCGCACCTTTCCTTCCGATGTGTATGTGGGCCTGGCACAGTACGAGCGCCTGTTTCATAACGAGCGTTGGCTCTTGTCGCTCAACAACCTGGCCTTGTACGGACTGCTGTTTATTTGCCTTTGCATGGTGCTCGGGTTTTTGCTGGCAGTTTTTATCGACCAAAAAGTTCGCGGCGAAGGGCTGCTGCGCACCGTGTTTTTGTACCCTTATGCCATGTCTTTTGTGGCCACCGGTTTGGTTTGGCAATGGCTGCTTAATCCTGAGCTAGGCCTGCAAAACGCGGTGCGGGCGCTGGGCTTTTCTGACCTGCAACTCGATTGGATCGTAGACCAGGACAAGGTGATGTACACCATCGTGCTGGCTACCGTGTGGCAGGCTTCGGGCTTTGTCATGGCCTTGCTGCTGGCCGGCATGCGCAGCATTGACGCACAAATTTGGAACGCAACCCGCATCGACGGCATTCCCGCCTGGCAGGTGTACGCCTTTATCGTGCTGCCCATGTTGGGGGAGTCCATTGCTACGGTGTTTGTACTTTTGCTGACGGCCAGTGTGAAACTATTTGACGCCGTGGTCTCGATGACCCAGGGTGGGCCGGGCAATGCCAGTGAGGTACCCGCCAAATTCATCATGGACCACTTGTTTGGCCGGGCCAACCTGGCATTGGCCTCGGCCGGATCAATCGTCTTGCTGCTGACCGTTCTAGCCCTGGCTGCCCCCTTGCTTTATGCACGCAGCCGCTACCAAAGACGCGGGGCGTCCGTATGACTAGCCGTATCCCGGTGGCGCGCTGGGGGATTTATTGCTTCTTGCTGGGCGCGGCCTTGTTTTTTTTGCTGCCGGCCTATGTCATGCTGGTAACTTCGTTGAAATCGATAGACGAAATCCGTCTGGGCCACATCTTTGCCTTGCCCGGTCAACTCACCGTCGAGCCCTGGATCAGCGCCTGGTCCAGCGCCTGCACGGGCTTGAACTGCGAGGGCATACGCGGCGGGTTTTGGAACTCGGTGGGCATCGTCATCCCCAGTACCGTGCTGCCCATATTGCTTGGCGCACTCAATGGCTATGCGCTGTCGTTTTGGCGCCCCCGGGGGAGCCAGGCCTTGTTTGCTGTGCTGATGGCTGGCGCATTTATCCCCGCCCAGGTGATGATGTACCCGCTGATTCAAATTTTGGCCGTTTTGGGGATTTTTGGCTCGCTTGCAGGCATTGTTTTGGTTCACACCATCTTTAGTATGCCGGTGATGACGCTGCTGTTTCGCAATTACTACCTGTCGATTCCGACCGAGCTGTTTCATGCCGCGCGCATCGATGGGGGTGGCTTTTACCGTATCTTTTTTGAGCTGGTTTTACCGATGTCGGTGCCTATCGTGACCGTAGCGGCCATCATGCAAATCACCGGCGTGTGGAATGACTACATTTTGGGCCTGGTGTTTGCGGGGCGTGAGCACCTGCCCATGACGGTACAGCTCAATAACATCATCAATACCACGACCGGTACCCGGCTTTACAACGTCAATATGGCGGCCACCATACTGACCTCGCTGGTTCCGCTGGCGGTGTACTTTGCCTCCGGGCGCTGGTTCGTGCGTGGCATCACGGCCGGCGCGCTCAAGGGATAAGCATGGCAGATATCAAGATCAGCGACCTTCGCATCGGCTACGCGAACACCACCGTCATTGAGGGTCTGAACCTTGAGGTGCTTGACGGTGAATTTTTGGTGCTCTTAGGCCCCTCGGGCTGCGGCAAGTCCACCTTGCTGCACGGTATTGCCGGCTTACAGGAAGTATCTGCAGGCACTATCGCCATTGGCGGCGTGGACATGACCCACACCGACCCAACAGACCGCAACATCGGCATGGTGTTTCAGTCCTACGCGCTTTACCCGACCATGACCGTCGAGCGCAATATGTCTTTTTCACTGAGAGTGAAAGGCTTTTCGCGCGAAGAAATCGCGCGCCGGGTTGACCGCGCAGCGCAGATGCTGCAATTGAACGAACTGCTACAGCGCAAGCCCTCACAGCTCTCGGGCGGTCAACGCCAGCGCGTCGCTATCGGACGGGCATTGGTGCGCGATGCCGGCGTGTTTTTGTTTGACGAGCCGCTATCCAATTTAGATGCCCAGTTGCGTACCGAATTGCGCCGCGAACTCAAATTGCTGCACAAGCGTCTGGGCACCACCATGGTCTATGTGACCCACGATCAGGTAGAGGCCATGACCCTGGCCAGCCGCATTGTGGTGATGCGCGCTGGCCATATCGAGCAAATCGGTACACCCGGCGACGTTTATGCCCGACCCCAAAATTTGTTTGTCGCCAGCTTTTTAGGAGCCCCGGCCATGAACCTGCTCCATGGCACCCTGGTGCCGCAAGAGGGCACCATAGCACTGGCACTCAAGGGCGCAAACATTGATCTGTCAGATTATGAATTTGCGGATGCACCGAAGGTAGCAAGCCAAGTTGTCCTGGGCTTGCGGCCTGAATCACTGCAATTGGACCCTACCGGACCCTTTGAAGGCACCGTGGTATTGGTAGAGCCCATGGGAAATCACAGCGTCTTGTGGATCGGCTGGGCTGGCCAGCATCTGTCTTGCCTGCTACCGGGCGGGGCGACACCGGCGCTTGAATCGGTGCTGCGGTTTGCGATCGATACCACCCAAATCTCGCTGTTTGACCGCCACACGGAGCGGCGCCTCTAAGCCCGCGCAAAGCGCTGTTTCTAAGGATTTATTGCTATGCCTGTTGCACTAGTTCGACCTGTAGCCGCCCACGCCAACGGTTTTGCGCGCCGCAGCGGTGGGCGCGCCTCGCCCTGTGGCATTGCTTTAGCCTGGGCCATGTGCGGCCTTTTTGCAGGGGCACAGGCTGCGCCAAAGCCCACCGCCGTGCGCGCCTGGATTACCACCACCGACCAGGTCCACCTGCTGGCGCCGGCGCCGGCGCAAGCCTTTGGCAAGCGGGCGGCGCTCGAACTCGATATCGAGGTCGATGCCAAGCAGCGCTTCCAAACTATGGTGGGCTTTGGTGCCAACATCACTGACGCGTCGGCCTGGCTGATCCAGCAGCGCATGAACCCGACGCAGCGCAAAACCTTGCTGGACGACTTGTTTGGCAAGCCCCCTGGCATCGGCCTGAGTTTTACCCGGCTGACGATTGGTGCCTCCGACTTTTCCCGCAGCCATTACAGCCTGGACGATGTCCCGGCTGGCGAAAGTGACTATGCGATGGAGAAATTTTCTATCGCGCCGATGCGCGCTGATGTGCTGCCGGTGACGCACGAGGCACTGCGCATCAACCCGGCGCTGCGCATCATGGCCAGCCCCTGGAGCGCGCCGGCCTGGATGAAAAGCAGTGGCAGCCTCATCAAAGGAACGCTCAAACCCGAAGCCTACGGCGCATTTGCCGCCTACCTGGGTAAATTTGCCGACGCTATGCAGGCCGAGGGCTTACCGCTTTTTGCGCTGACGCTGCAAAACGAGCCGCACTTTGAACCGGATGATTACCCGGGCATGCGTTTGATGCCCGCAGCACGGGCGCAATTGATCGGCGAACATGTGGGGCCGCTGCTGGCCCAACGTGCACAGCGCATCAAACTATTGGACTGGGACCACAATTGGGACGAGGTCAATGCCCCCCTGCAAGTGCTGGCTGACACCCGCGCCCATCCGTACATCGCAGGTGTGGCCTGGCACTGTTACGGCGGCGACGTGAGCGCCCAAAGCAACGTACATGAGGCCTACCCAGACAAAGAGACTTATTTCACCGAATGCTCCGGGGGCGAGTGGAAGCCGCATTGGCGCGAGACGCTGCCGTGGTTTATGCGCCACCTCATCATCGGCACCACGCGCGGTTGGGCCAAAGGGGTGCTGTTGTGGAATCTCGCGCTGGACGAGAACCACGGCCCGCACCTGGGCGGCTGCAAAGATTGCCGGGGGGTGGTCACCATCGACAGCCGCACTGGCGCAGTGACGCGCAATTTTGACTATTACGCACTGGCCCACGCCAGCCGCTTTGTGCGCCCGGGCGCGGTGCGCATCGGCTCGACCGGCGAACTCGATGGCCTGGAAACCGTCGCTTTCCAAAATTCCGACGACCAATCCGTCGCGCTGATCGTGCTCAACGGAGCCACCCGTGCGCGCAAATTTTCGATCAGCTTTGGTGGTCAGCGCTTTCACCAAAGCATGGAAGCAGCCAGCGTCGCCACCTTTGTTTGGGCGGGCCACTAAGGCGCACCCCATGGAGCGCACAAACCGCCGTCGCTTTTTGCAACACAGTGGCCGCGCGCTGGGCGCTGGGCTGGCCGCAGGCGGTTTGCCCGCGCTCATCCAAAAAGCATTGGCAATGCCTGCTGCGCGGGCTAGTGGCACCATCGATGATGTGCAACACATAGTGGTGCTGATGCAAGAGAACCGCTCCTTTGACCACTACTTCGGCAGCTACCGGGGCGTGCGCGGCTTTAACGACCGCTTCCCTATTCCCATTGCCACGCCAGCGAGCGCCGCACCGGCACCCGTTTGGCAGCAAAGTGGTCCGGGCGGTGCAGTTGTTGCACCGTTTCACCTCGATACCCAAGCGCAATGGGGTCTGATGCGTACCGAAGGCGCAGCCCACACCTGGCCCGACGCCCAAGCCGCGTGGAACCACGGCCGCTTAAACCAATGGGTGCAGCACAAAGGCGCGCACGCCATGGGCTACTACACAGCGGCCGACCTGCCTTTTCATCACGCGCTGGCCGAGGCATTTACGCTGTGCGATGCTTACCACTGCGCCTTTCAGGGCGGCACCACGCCCAACCGCTTGTTCCACTGGACCGGCACCAACGATCCGCAGGGCCAAGGCCAGGGCCCAGCCACTTTTAATGACCTGGAATCCATGCAGCCCAAGGCGGGCCGCCCGAGCTATACCTGGACCACCTACCCCGAGCGCTTGCAAGCCGCGGGTATTGGCTGGCAGGTCTACCAGGATATTGCCGACAACTACGACGACAACTCACTGGCCTTTTTCAAAAACTACCGCGATGCCTTTGCCGGTTTGGCTGGGGCCGATCCAGCGCTCAAAGCGCGCGCGGGCAGCACCCGTGATTTGGACTTGCTTGCAGCCGACGTACTGGCTGGCCAATTACCGCAGGTCAGCTGGATCGTGGCGCCCGAGCGCATGAGCGAACACCCCGGCGAATCGAGCCCAGCCCAAGGGGCTGACTACATCGCCCGGGTCCTGCAAGCGCTTACCGCCAACCCTGAGGTGTGGAGCCGTACCGTCTTCTTGGTGAACTACGACGAAAACGACGGTTTTTTTGACCACATGCCCCCGCCCGCAGCCCCCTCATACCAGCGCTGGCACGCCGATCCGGCGCAGGCGCAATGGGCCGGCGCATCCACCGTCGATACGCTAGGCGAATACCACGAACACCTAGTTAGCTACCGCAGCAGCGAGGCGGACAAAGCCCTGCTGCACCAGCCCTACGGTTTGGGCCCGCGCGTGCCCTTGCTGGTCATTTCGCCCTGGAGTCGGGGCGGCTGGGTCAACTCCCAGGTGTTTGACCACACGTCGGTCATTCGCTTTATCGAGAAGCGCTTTGGCGTGCACGAGCCGCAGATTTCGCCCTGGCGGCGCGCGGTCTGCGGCGATCTGAGCACCACCTTGGATTTTGCAAAGCCCAGCTTCACAGCCTTGCCAGCTTGGCCTGCCACGCTTGCGCAAGCGGCTCAGGCGCGCGCTTTGCCCGGGCGCACCATGCCCACATGGCCCACTGCAGCGGCGCTCTTGCCGAGCCTGGCCGGTTGGCGCCCTTCGCGCGCCCTACCCTATCAGTTGCACGCGGATCTCGTGCCGGGCACTGCACCAGAGCATCTCACCCTGGCCATGCACAACAGCGGCAGTGTTGCCGCCGTCTTCCACGTCTATGACCGCCTGCGCCTGCACGCGATGCCGAGGCGCTACACCGTCGAAGGCGGACGCAGCTTGCACGGTGTCTGGGACAGTGCGCAGGGCTACGATCTTTGGGTGCTGGGGCCCAATGGGTTTCACCGCAGTTTTTGCGGTCCAGGCAGCAGCGCAGAGTCGCTCCCTAACGTGCAGCTGTTGTATTTGCCTCTGCTCGGCCACGTGCAGATGCGCATGCACAACCCAGGCGCACACGCATGCGAGCTCGAAATACAAGCGCATTGGCCTGCGTCGGCCGCGGGTTTGCCACAGCGCCTTAGCGCTGGCGGCCAGGCCGAACTCGTGTGGAATGTCGCCGCACAAGGCCATTGGTATGACCTGACGGTGCGCGCCGCCCAATGGCCGCAATGGGGCTGTCGTTTTGCCGGGCGCATGGAAACCGGCCAAGACAGCATTACCGACCCGGCTGCCTGATTAGGCTAATTTACCCAAAAACTCCAACGAAAGACACCCATGTTGCATCGCATCGCTTTCCTGGCCCAGCGCATTCGCTGCTTAAGCGTTCAGCGCGCACGCATCGGCTGGCTTGCCGCTGCTCTACTACTGCCCCTGGCAAGCTGGGCCCAAAACCAGGTATTTCTGCAAGCGCAGGGCACCCGCTGGGCGCGCGTGGACGGTGCCGCGCTGGAGCTGCGAGGCACCAACCTGGGCACCTGGCTGCTGCCAGAGTTCTGGATGCTGGGCTACCCGGACAACGCACCGGTGAACGACCAATGCAAGCTTGAGGCCGTGTTGGATAAACGCTTTGGCTATGCACAGCGCCAGCGACTGCTCACTGTATTTAGGGAAAACTGGATGCGCGAACGTGATTGGGACCTCATCCAGTCCTTCGGGCTCAATTTGGTACGCCTGCCCTTTTTATGGAGCGTCATTGAAGACGAACGTCGCCCAGGCCATTTGCGGCCCGATGCCTGGCGCTACCTTGATGCTGCTATTGCGCAAGCCAAAGCGCGCGGCATGTATGTGGTGCTCGATTTGCATGGCGCGGTGGGCGCCCAAGGCAAAGAGCACCACAGCGGCTGCGCCAACCAGAACCTGCTGTGGAGCCGGCCCGATTACCAAGCGCGCACCGCGTGGCTCTGGCAACAAATCGCCAAGCGCTACAAAGACGAGCCCGTTGTGGCTGCTTATGGTCTGCTCAACGAGCCCTGGGGCAGCTCGGAAACGCAGTTGGTAGAGGTGGTGCGAAAGTTGTACGCTGATATCCGCCAGATCGACACGCGTCACATCATATTGCTGCCCGACCACCCCAAAGGCATTGGCGCCTATGGCAACCCGGCGGCACTGGGCATGCGCAATGTCGTTTTCGAGTCTCACCCCTACCCGGGGCACTTCGGCTGGGCCCAACCGGGCTTGGAGGTGCACCGCAATTGGCTAGGCTGTTTGCCCGACGGTGGCGGCCTGTGCGACTGGAAGAAGCGCATGGCGGCGATTGATACCCCGCTGTTTATTGGCGAATTCCAGCCCTGGGCCGACATGGATGCGCAGCTGGGCGGCCAGATATCACGCGCAAGCTTTGACGCCTATGCGGCCCAGGGCTGGGCCAGTGCGGTGTGGTCCTACAAAATGGTTCGCGCGCAAAACGTCGCTGCGTCGGCTGTTTGGGGCTTGGTCATGAATGCCGATGACGCACCGGTGCCGCAACTGGACTTTCGCACCGCATCGCTGCAAGAGATTGAGAACCTGTTCAAGCTTTACGGCAGCATGTCCTACCGCGTGCGCACCGAGGTCCGCGATGCACTGCGAAGCAGTACGGTCGCCCCGCTTTAAGTAGGCGCCAGCAAGCGGGCCAGCTTACCCTTGACGACCGGCACCGTGAGCATGGTGCTGGCTAAGACGACCAGCAATGATTGCGCAGCACTGCTGCCAGAAACTGCTAAGAAGCGCTTACCGCCTTAATTTGCCTTATGGTGGCGCCTTGCTGGACTCGCGAATCAAAAGCTGGGGGGCGGGCAGCACCGCGTCGGGCTCGGTGCCCGCGATCAACTGCAAGATCGAGGCGGCAGCCATGCGCCCAAGCTCGTAGGCCGGTTGCTGGATGGTGCTTAGTGGAGGGGTGGCGTACATCGAGGTGGGCAGATCGTCAAAGCCTACCAAAGACACATCATCGGGTACCTTGAGCCCGTGGCGAAACAGACTGAGCGCCGCGCCGGCGGCCATCTGGTCGTTGGCGGCAAAAATCGCGGTGAACTTGCGCCCTTCGCTAAGCAAGCGGTCCACTGCCTGCTGTCCGCTAATCTCGTAATAGCGCCCAGGAACCACTAAAGTGGAGTCAAAAGCAAGGCCTGCAAGTTCCAAGGCAGCGCGGTAGCCGCGCATGCGCTCGGCCGCATCCGGGTGCTCTTGGTCACCCGCGATGAAAGCGATGCGGGTGTGGCCCAGGTCCAGCAAATGGCGCGTAGCCATGAAGCCGCCGGTGTAATTATCAAAGTTCAGCGCGAAGAGGCCCGGCGCCTGCAGGCTACGGCCCGACACGACCACCGGCAAAGTTTTGGCGCATTCCTGCAGCACGCTGTCCGACAGTCTCGGCAGCAACACCACGATGCCATCGACCCGGCGCGAGCGCAGCACGTCCAGGCAGCGCGCCTCGGCAGCCGGGTCCCAATGCGCGCTCATAAACAGGGGGCTGTAACCCGCAGGGTCCAAAGCGTCTTCAATTCCGCGCAAGGCCGCGCCGTAAAACGGGCTGTCTATGGCCTGGGTGACCACACCGATGCTAAAAGTCTTGCCTCCGGCCAGGCCGCGGGCCAGCGGGTTGGGCACAAAGCCCAATTCCTGTGTTGCATCCACGACGGCCTGCCGCTTGGCTTCGCTAACCACGGCCGTGCCATTCAATATGCGCGACACCGTACTGGGCGATACACCGGCGCGCTTGGCCACCATTTCCAGGGTTACCGTCACCCGTTCTGGCGCAGCCGATGCGTTAAATGGGGATGACGCAGTCATATTTTTTCATGCACTTGTTGAAATATCGGCCTTATTGAAGCGACTCAGGGCTTTCTTGAAACCGCTTTCTATCATACCGCCATGTGGTATGCGGCCCGTATTTGGGCCTTGCGATTACCGAATTCCCGGATAATCCGCGCATGCAAACAAGCGCGTTTCAAATTTGGTGGGTCCGGGCTGCCACATTTCTAGTGGCTACCATGGCCAGCGGCAGTGCCGCCTGGTGGGCCTTGACCTTGAGCAATGCCGCACCTTGGCAACCCTCGGTGTCTGCGCAGCCAGCTCCGCAAATGGATGTGTCCGTGCTTGCGCAGGCGCTGGGCGCAGGCGCGGCACCCGTCAACGCGCAGCCCGTGTCTGCATCGGCCCCACCCCTGGCGATTCAACTGCTGGGCGTGGTGGCAGGCTCTGGCGGCAAGGGCCATGCGCTGCTGCTCGTGGGAGATGCAGCGCCCAAGACCTATAAAGTGGGAAGCAAACTGGGCGATGGGTTGGTACTGCAATCCGTAGGCCAGCGCAGTGCGCAGGTTGGCGCTGAAATGAAGGGGCCGACACGCCAGACACTGGAATTGCCGCCCATTGGCAAGCCTTAGGCGGGTGTTCTATCGACTTATATCCAATGCGTTTGGGGCGATTAGGGCAATGCCATTGCGCCAACAATTAATCAGTTAAGCTCACTAGTGTCCCAACGTTGGGAAGAGGGTTTGTTGAATAGGGTGTTGGCCGATTTCAGGCCCATCCTGCAGTTTGCCCAGCAGGGTTGATATTGGTGTGGTTTCAAACATATTCAGGTCCAGTACTCGCAGTATTTCGTACAAAGAATGATCCAATTCCAAACGCTTTTTGACGATGGCGATCAACACGTAAGTGGCGATAGCAGTCCATATTTGCGTCTTGACCGCGTTTTCGGTTGTCCCAAAGAAGGCCTTGATACGCAGATGCTGTTTGATCCATTTGAAGAACAACTCGACCTGCCAGCGCTGTTTGTAAAGTGCGCAAATGGTCAACGCAGAAAGCGTCATGTTGTTCGTCAGGAACTCCAGTGTCTTGCCAGTTTCGGGATCGGTGTAGGTCACTTGCCGAATCAGCTCTGGATACCGTTTGTGAGATGTGTATCCCGTCAGCTGAATGTGCTGATCGCTTACCAAGCCCGTGTTGATGGGGACAGGAAATTCCTGAACCACAACGAATTGCATATTGCTTTTGGCGCGGGTCACAAAGAAGGCTCTGGCGGTATGCAGTTGGTGCAGCCTGGCAAAGTCGACATACGCCTTGTCCATCACGTAATAGGCGCCAACCTCGATGTAGCCTTGTTTTGCGAGGATGTCGAGGACTTTGACATCGTGCATCTTGCCGTCGCTGATGTGAATAAAACTCGGAATCGATCCACGCAGATCCATCAATGTGTGAAGTTTGATGGCTGCTTTTGTCGTACGAAACGGCGCCCAAGAAAACAGACTCAGACACAAATCGATCGTGGTCGAATCCAAAGAGTAAACGGTTGCGCCCATCAACGATTTGAGATCGGTACTCGTTGCGTCGTTGGCGTAAAGCGGACGAGCCACGCCGATCAAATGATGCGCCAAATCGGCAAAGACTTCCCATGGCCGAACGCGGTTCGCGTTGGCCAAGGTGTTGCGCGAGATCGTCTTGCAGCGAAAACCCAAGTGATAGAAATGTTGGCGCTGCACACGCAAATTGATCTCGATATCGCGCAAAGACTCGCGCGCGGTCAGTTGAGCAAAAGACAGAGCCAAGAACTGATCGAGGCAAGAGAAGTCTTTGACTTTGTGCTGAGCACGCCTGGCCAAGACCATCCGGCTGAATGCCTTCAGGGGCAGATAAGTCATGACTTGCGCAAAGACGAGTTGACCCGAGTGCATGCTTGTACCCAGCAGATAAGATCCGCCGAGCTTGCCCCAAGTCCGGAAAACGATTCAAATCGTGGACAAGGGGAAAGTCAGATTTATTCAAATAAATCATGGGGTTACGTTGGGTCTGGCGGCAAACGTTGGGACACTAGTGGTTTGCACCCTAAAGTAATTCATGGTTGGGATTCTCGCAGCAGTCGCTTCTGACATGACCCGCGTCGTAAGTGCAGCGACTGTCGCTCACATAGCTGAAGGCGCCGCGCTACAGTGCGCACATTGCCGCCCAACTCAGAAAGAAACTATGTCAAGCCATTTGCATCAACGCGTACTGATTACCGCCGCCGCATCGGGCATTGGCCTGGTAATAGCCGACGCCTTTATGGCCGCTGGCGCCAAGGTCTATATCTGTGACCTCGACGCCGCCGCCCTGGACGCTGCGCTGGCCGGCCGTCCGGCCCTGGCGGGCCAGGTCTGCGATGTCAGCCACGAGACGCAAGTGGCCGCTTTGTTTGCGGCCGCCACGGCGCATCTGCAAGGTCTGGATATTTTGGTGAGTAACGCCGGAGTCGCCGGCCCGACGGCCAACCTGGAAGACATCAGCCTGGCCGATTGGCGCAACTGCCTGGCGGTGAATCTGGACTCGGCGTTTTTATGCGTCCGCGCTGCAGCGCCGCTATTGCGCGCACAGGGCAGCGGCTCCATTGTTTTGATGTCCTCGACCGCCGGTTTGTATGGCTTTCCCAGGCGCAGCCCTTATGCCTCGGCCAAATGGGCGATCCGTGGCCTGACACGCACCCTAGCGCAAGAGCTGGGGCCAGTAGGGGTGCGGGTCAACTGCATTTGTCCGGGCTCGGTCAGCGGCGAGCGCATAGACCGCGTAATCACTGCCGAAGCCCAGAAAACCGGCCGTAGCGAGGACCAGGTCCGCACCGAGATGACGCAGATTTCATCGCTTAAATCCTTTATCTCGCCGCAAGACATTGCCAGCATGGCCTTGTTCATCACCTCCAGCGCAGGCGCGCGTATTTCCGGTCAGGACCTGACGGTGGACGGCCATACGGAAACTTTGTGAGCCACCACCGCCATGAAAATCCAGCAGCTTGAAACCTTTAGCGATGAATTTGTTTGCTTTGTCAAACTGAGTACCGACAGCGGGCAGGTCGGCTGGGGCCAAACCTCCACCTACAACGCCGATATCAGCGCCACGATTTTTCACCGCCAGATCGCGCCTTGGGCGCTGGGCTGGGACGCGCTGGACATCGACGGCATCTTGCAAACCATCTGGGAAAAAGAACACAAATACCCCGGCAGCTACCGCTGCCGGGCCATGGCCGGATTGGATACGGCGATGTGGGACTTGCGCGGCAAGATCGAGGGCAAGCCGGTAGTGGAATTGCTGGGTGGAAAACCCAAGGCCTTGCGCGCCTATGCCTCTTCCATGAAGCGCGACATCACGCCCCAGGATGAAGCGGCGCGTTTTGTGAAATTGCGAGATGAACTAGGCTTTGACGCCTTCAAGTGGCGCGTCGCCGCCGAGTGCGGGCGCGATGTGGACGAGTGGCCGGGCCGCACCGAAGCGGTGGTGCCGGTGGTGGCGCGCGCTTTGGGCGATGGCGTGGCCAAACTGGTCGATGCCAATAGCGGGTTTTCGCCGGCACGCGCTATCGCCGTGGGCCGCATGTTGGAGGCCGAAGGCATCAGCCATTTTGAAGAGCCCTGCCCCTACTGGGAGTTTGATCAAACGCGCGGGGTGACGCAGGCCTTGTCGCTGGATGTGACCGGCGGCGAGCAGGACTGGGACTTACCCACCTGGCAGCGCATGCTGGACCAGCAGGTGGTGGACATTGTGCAGCCCGATGTGATGTACATGGGCGGCTTGACACGCACCCTGGCCGTCGCCCGCATGGCCGCCGAGCGCGGTATCGCCTGCACGCCGCACAGCGCCAATTTATCTTTGGTGACGATGTGCACAATGCATTTGTTAGGCGCGGTTCCCAATGCCGGCAAATACCTGGAGTTGTCCATCGAAGGCACG
>CANNEW010000012.1 GCA_947503685.1 Comamonadaceae bacterium
TCGCGGGAATAGCTCAGTTGGTAGAGCGCAACCTTGCCAAGGTTGAGGTCGAGAGTTCGAGACTCTTTTCCCGCTCCACATTCCGAAAGGGAAGCCCAGTGCTTCCCTTTTTTCTTAGTCCGGAAATGCATGTCCGGGCAGGTACCGGTTAAGGCGCGGTAGCAAAGCGGTTATGCCCCGGATTGCAAATCCGGTTAGTCCGGTTCGACTCCGGACCGCGCCTCCATCTAAGCACCAATGTTGCGTATTGCAATTTCGCAAAACGCACTTTCACACACCTCAGCACACTATGGCGTTACCTCTGAAAAGAGGTGTCGTTTTAAACGACATAACAGCGGTGATTACTAGATGGTGAAGTTCTAAATTACGGCAGTTTGCCGTATAATAACATCTAGACCCATTGAAAACCATGCCCACTGCCAACCCTACCGCCCGTCTTGAAGCCAGAATCAGCATCGAGCTGCATGCAATGCTCAAACGCGCCTCCCAAGCGCAAGGCCGGACGATGACCGATTTCGTCATCGGCGCCGTCCAGGACGCAGCGCAGCGCGCGATCGAACAGTCTGAAGTTGTTCGGCTCTCTATGGCAGACCAGGAGGTTTTTGCAAAGGCCCTACTCTCTCCACCGCAGGCAAACGCAGCCCTGGAGCGCGCTTTTGCGCGGCGCAGCAAGCTTCTCCGTACGGAATGAGCTTTGGGCCGTTCCAGCTTGCGAGGCTCAGCGCTGCGCACGACCGGATAGGGTTTCGCAGTGATTCCGAGCCGCTTAATCGCTACCTAAGAGAGCAAGCCACGCAGGACATTCGCCGTCGTTTGTCAGCCTGCTTCGTGGCCACAACCGACGGACGACGTATCGCTGGCTACTACACCTTGGCTTCGGCAAGCGTACTCCTGGCCGATCTCCCGGTCAGTACCAGCAAAAAATTGCCGCGCTACCCAACCGTGCCCATCGTTCGTATGGGCCGCTTGGCCGTGGATCAATCATTTAAGGGGCAAGGTCTTGGTGGGGCCTTGCTGGCCGACGCGCTCGATCGCGCCGCCCAATCGGAGATTGCCGCCTTCGCGCTGATGGCGGACGCCAAAGACGAGTCGGCCGTCGCGTTTTACTTGCATCACGGTTTTATTGCCTTGCCAGACTCCCCGCTTAAGCTGTTCTTACCGTTGGCATCCCTTCCGAGCACTTAAAGGGGATGGCTTCCGGGTCCGTCTTGATCGCCGACGGCGCTCCGTGTTTTAGCGGCTTTGCACCGGGCACCTAAAGTCGTCGTCCCAGGGTATCGGCGGTGCATCGTCGGCTTTGCAGATAGCGTCGGTCGGCAGGCATTCTTTGCGCAACTCCTTGAATTCCAGACGCAATGTGACGCGGCGACTTTTTTCCGGCTGATTGAGAATGGCGGAATTAAAGGACGAGCCGCCCACCAAAAATTGTTGGCGTATGGTCTTGCGGTCCGACAGGCTAGGCGCATCCGGTGCGCTGGCGTCGAGCAGCACGCAGAGCACGCGCTGGGAGCGCTCTAGGCTGAGGTTGAGGTTGTGCAGGTAGCTGCCTTCCGGACTGGCAAAGCCCTCCACCACGTAGCGGCGCAACCATTTGCTGCATTGGGGGGTACGCGCCACGTCCAGTACTTCGGGGATGAAGGCGCGCAAAAACTCCATGCGGTCTTCGGATAACTGGTTGCCATTTTTTTTAAATTCAGCCAGCGGCCCAAAGTCGATGGTTTGCCCGCTTATTTTTACGCCCCGAAATTCGGGTCGCCGCGCTACCTTATCCATATCGGCAATGCAGGCCATGATGGATTCTTCGCGGTCTTTGCGCTTGTCTTCGATCGAGCGCAGGCCTTGGGTTACCACCATCAATGCCACCGCCATGGCGACCAAAAACAGCACCATCAAGGCCGTCATCAGGTCAGAAAACGAAATCCAAAAAGGTTTTTCCGCCTCTTCCTTGGCGCGCTTGCGCCGTGGCGTTTGCAATATAAACATGGCGCGCCTATTTCATGGCCGCCAGATGACTCGAGGTCTTGCGCAATTCTTCCAGCACGTCCTGCATGAGCGCCACTTGGGCCTCGGTGGCGACCACCAGCCGCTCGAGGTTTTCCTGGCCAGAACTGGTTTGGAACAGGCTGTCAATCAGGTGCTGCAGACTCTCCACCTGGCTGTAGCGCGCACTGAGCAGCGCTTTTTCCACCCAGGTAAACAACATGGCCAGCGCAATGGCCAGAGCAGACACAAAAAACGCCTGGCCCACGGTTTGCACGAGCAAGCTGAGCTGGGCTTGGGTAGTGGCCGGATCGGACACGTCGAAATGGACCAGTCCGTTAATCAGCCCTGAGAACGTACCAATAATCCCTAGGCCCGTCAGTATGCCGGGCACGTGCTTGTAAAAGTCAGAGCGCAGTGGGGAGTCCACCAGCGCGTAGTCCGAAAAAAAGGTTTCTGCCAAGGCCGATGCACGCCAGCGCCGGGCCCTGCTGCTGGCCGGATCCGGCAGCTCGTTGCGCTTGTCCAGCGCTTCGGAGTACTCGTCCCACAGGCTGGAGAGCTGTGGGTCGCCCGCTACTTTGCTTTCGATGTCGGCCAAGTCCACTACCGCGCCGCCGGACTTGGCTTTCATCGCATTAAAAAAAAGTTCGGAGAGCACACGCACGCGGTTTTGCGGTCCTGCCGCAGTTTGGCTCGCTTGGATGTCGTCCCAGGGCACATGCAGGCAATGGGCGTATTGGGCCCATAGGTGTGCCATGCGCGGCTCGGTCATGGCCTCGCTTTCGAGCTTGTCCAGATCGATAGCGCCATTGATGGCCCCAGCTTTGAGGCCTTCCAATTTGGACAGCACCTGGGCCAGGCGGCCTTTTAATTGCAAGGCGGGTAGCACAAAGCGGCTCAGGAAGTTGAGGGCAATGAGGGCTATGAGGCAGAGCACCAGCACCAAGTGCCATTGCTGCCAAAACCAGGTTTGAGAAAGGCTTGTCATGCTGGACGTTCCGTTGTTGTTTGGCCGCAGAATTAGTGTAGCGGACTTGGATGGTGGCGCTTGCGGGGTGTCCAGCGGCACTACGGGAGCGGGCAAGTTGCTGAACGCCGCTCCAAGCTTTCGGCTTATCTGAAACCCCCGTGCGCCATTGGCGCCAACCATAAGCCAAGAAATTTCTCAATATGAAATACCCAATTTCATATTGTAGAAAATAGAATATAAGTTATTGATCTGTATGAATAAATATTCTGTCTTATATAAGACATAAGACAGGTTTTATGTCATGGCGGCACGTAAAATTTCTCCAACAGACCAGGCAGCGTGTGCCCCGCGCACAAAGCCTTGGGGCGACAGATTTTCAATTAGCAGGAGTTTTTTTATGGCAAAGCAATTCAACATTCTCATTTTGGGCGCTTCCTACGGATCGCTGCTGGGTAGCAAACTACTGATGGCCGGGCACCGCGTCAGCCTGGTATGCCGCAGCAAGACGGCCCAGCTGATCAACGAGCAGGGCACGCGGGTGCGTATGGCCGTAAAAGGGCGTCCTGGGATGGTGGAAATCGACTCTCGAAACTACCCCGGCGCCTTAAATGCCAAAACGCCCGCGCAGGTGCAAGTGCCGGAATATGACCTGGTGTGCCTGGCCATGCAAGAGCCGCAATACAGCGACTCGGACGTGCGCCACTTGATGCAGGCGATTGCCCAAGCCAAGGTACCGTGCATGTCCATCATGAACATGCCGCCTTTGCCGTTTTTGGCGCGCATTGAAGGCATAGACACGGCCAGCTGCCGCCCCTGTTATCTGGATCCCGCCGTATGGGACGGATTTGAGCCCGGCGTGATGACGCTGTGCAGCCCCGACCCACAGGCCTTCCGTCCGCCCGAAGAGCAGCCCAACGTGCTGCAGGTTGGTTTGCCAACCAATTTCAAAGTGGCGCGTTTTGCGTCCGATGCGCACAACGCCATGCTGGCCCAGTTAGACGCCGATATCGCCGCCGCCCGCCTGGTGGTCGATGGCGAATCCTTGGACTTGCCAGTGAAACTCAAGTTACATGATTCTTTGTTTGTGCCGCTGGCCAAGTGGAGCATGCTGATGACGGGTAATTACCGTTGCGTACTGGCCGATACGGTGCAGCCGATTGAGCAAGCGGTGCATGCGGATGGGGAGCAGTCCCGTGCGGTCTATGAATGGGTGTCCACACTGTGCCAGTCGCTGGGTGCGGCCGCCGACGATATGGTGCCGTTTGAGAAATATGCGGCAGCGGCCAAAGGCTTGCTCAAGCCATCGTCCGCAGCGCGCGCACTGGCGGCGGGTGCAACGCATATTGAGCGGATTGATTTGCTGATCAAACTGATCGCGGATCAAAAAGGCATGCAATCGAATTCTGTTGACGAAACCGTTCGCAGGGTCAACGGCTGGCTAGAACGCAACCGCCACGCCAGCACTTTGCCAGTCGCCGTGGCGGCTGTTGCTGACACCGCCGCCTGACCCGCATGGAAGCACTTCTTCGCCCAAGTCTTTTTAAGGCGGGTCGTTGCTAGAATGCGTGTCGCGACATTCCTTGTCTGCAGTGCATTAGACCGGATGGCCGGGCACATGCCAACGGTCGGCCAAACGCCGACCGAGGGCCCGAGTGGTGAAATAGGTAGACACATCGGACTTAAAATCCGCCGCTTCGTGAATAACGGGCGTACCGGTTCGATTCCGGTCTCGGGCACCACCTAGGCTCCATAATGCCCTTCGGCTATGCGCTTGCTCTACACTGCAAGCAAGCCCCTTGATAATTCAGTGCCCATGCCCCGTTACAACAATCCTTTCGAAATCCATGTCCATGGTCAGGTCGTATTACGCCCCGAGGTGCAACTCAGCGATGTTCAGGACGCGCTCAAACCCTTGTGGAAATATGCCGGCGCCCGCTCCTTGGCCGATGCGGCCAGCAGCGCTTATGAAGATGAGCCGGGAATTGAGTTTGTCCCAGCCGAGCACCAGTTGCAAATGTGTTGGACAGTTTCCGGGGACGAAGATTTCCGTCAAGCTTTGGACGAACTGTGCATGAACCTCAACGAACTGGCCCAGGTCGGTGCCGCGATTGAGGTGACTTTTTACGACACCGACTTTGACGAAGAAGAGCAAAGCCCCGAAGGCGAGTCACGCGATGATTTTGTGATGCTGTTTGTCGGCCCCAATCCGGCAGCCATCATGCAGGTACAGCGCGATTTGCTGGTGCAGGATTTGGTCAGCATGATGGAGCGCCATTTTGACGGCGCGGAGTTGGGCGGCGTAGTGGCCGAGGTGGATAAATTGTTTGCCCAGCGCTTTGATGCTTTGGTTAATTCGCTGGAAATCGGTAAACCGCCACGCGGGCCGGGCGGCGGTTTTGGCAGCGGTCATGGCGGCGGCCGAAAGCCGCGCCATTTGCACTAAATACCCTGACGGGCCGCAGCTAAACGCGCGGTCAGCGGTTTAGAAGCCGCGGGTAATTGGCATCTCCACCGGTTTGGCATCCACGACGTATTTTCCCAACTCCATTTTCGCGATGGCATTGCGGTGCACTTCATCCGGACCATCGGCAAAACGCAGCGTGCGGGCCATGGTGTAGCTATAAGCGAGCGGGAAGTCGTCCGCCATACCACCGCCGCCATGGACTTGCATGGCCCAATCGATCACCTGGCAGGCCATATTGGGCGCCACCACCTTGATCATGGCAATTTCATTTTTGGCAAATTTGTTGCCGCCTATGTCCATCATCCAGGCCGCTTTAAGCGTCAGCAGGCGGGCCATGTCAATGCGGCAGCGCGCCTCGGCGATACGCTCTTGGGTGACAGTTTGTGCAGCGACGGTTTTGCCAAAGGCCACGCGTGACGAGGCGCGCTTGCACATCAACTCCAGTGCACGTTCGGCCAGGCCAACCAGGCGCATGCAATGGTGGATACGTCCGGGGCCAAGGCGGCCTTGGGCAATCTCAAAGCCCCGCCCCTCGCCCAACAAGATGTTGCTGGCGGGTACCCGCACGTTTTCAAATAGCACTTCCATGTGGCCGTGGGGCGCATCGTCATAGCCAAACACCGTGAGCGGGCGCACCCGTGTGATGCCTTGGGTGTCGGCAGGCACCAGCACCATACTTTGCTGGGAGTGGCGGGGCGCTTGCGCATCGGTTTTTCCCATCACGATGTAGATGGCGCAGCGCGGGTCACCGGCACCGGAAGTCCACCATTTGCGCCCATTGATGACATAGTCATCGCCATCGCGCTCGATGCGCGTGGCGATGTTGGTGGCATCGCTGGAGGCCACCTCCGGCTCGGTCATGGCAAAGGCAGAACGAATTTTCCCTTCCAGCAGGGGCTTTAGCCAGCGCGCCCGGTTGGCTTCTGATCCATAGCGTGCGATGGTTTCCATATTTCCGGTGTCCGGCGCCGAGCAGTTGAACACTTCGCTGGACCACATGACGCGGCCCATGAGCTCGGCCAACGGGGCGTATTCCTGGTTGGTCAGGCCTGCGCCGTGGTAGCCCGAGGCTTCGGCGCTGTCCACCGGCAAAAATAGGTTCCACAAGCCTTCGGCCTGGGCCTTGACCTTGAGCGATTCAATCAATTGCAAGGGCGTCCAGCGTTTGCCCGCTGCCGTATTGGCTTCAATTTCCTGGTGGTAGGCCCCCTCGGCGGGGTAAATGTGCTCATCCATGAAGGCCATGAGTTTGGCTTGTAAGGCCTTGGTTTTGTCTGAGTATTCGAAGTCCATGGTGTCTCCAGTGCGGGATGAAATAAAAAGGTCGGTGGGGTGCAGCGCGAAAGACTAGGCGGCGCCTGCGCCATGGTATTTTTGGGCAAAGGACCAAGCTAGCTTGGCCAGCGGCCTAGCGCCGGCCGCCGAACTGAGCGCTTGTCCGCTGGAGGCGGTGCCAGCCTCCACCCGTTTGGCAATGCCTTGCAAAATGGCCGCGATGCGGAACATGTTGTAGGCCATGTAAAAGTTCCAGTCTGCGCGCAGTGCGTGTGCGTCGATATGGGGCATATGCGCACAGTACATGCGGATGTATTGGTCCTGGTCGGGTATGCCCAGATCTGCAAAGTCCAGGCCAGCGATGCCGCGAAAACTGCCCGGCGGAATATTCCAGGCCAGACCGTGGTAGCTGAAATCGGCCAGGGGATGGCCGAGGGTGGACAACTCCCAATCCAGCACCGCCAGTATGCGCGGCTCGGTGGGGTGAAAAACCAGATTGTCCAAGCGGAAATCGCCGTGCACCACACTAACCAAAGATTCGCTTTGGGCTACAGCCGGGATGTGCTGTGGCAGCCAGGCGATCAACTGGTCCATTTCCTGGATCGGCTGAGTAACGGAGGCTTGGTATTGCTTGCTCCAGCGGCCGATTTGACGATCGAAATAATTACCCGGCTTGCCGTAGCTGCTGAGCCCCTGTGCGACGACATCGACACGGTGCAAGGCGGCGATCACGCGGTTCATTTCGGCGTAGATGGCGGCGCGTTCTTCCTTAAACATCCCAGGCAAGGCTTGGTCCCACAGGATGCGGCCCTCGATGAAGTCCATGATGTAAAAGGCCCGCCCAATGACCGATTCGTCTTCACACAGGCAGTACATGGTGGGCACCGGCACCTCGGTGCCGGCCAGTCCGCGCATGACGGCGAACTCGCGTTCGATGGCATGGGCCGATGGCAGGAGCTTGGCAACCGGCCCGGGCTTGGCACGCATGACATAAATGCGGCTGGGAGTCTGCAATTTATAGGTGGGATTGCTTTGCCCGCCTTTGAAGGATGCGACGGTCAAAGGGCCTTCAAAACCGGGCAGATGCCTTTGCAGCCAGAGGGACAGGGCGGCAGTATCAAAGCTGTGCTTGTCCGCAACCGGCTGGGTGCCGACGAAGTGGTCAAAGTCAGTCATGCTTGGATTTCTTTGGTTGGTAGGGCTGAGGTGCAATTGAACTCACAAATCGGCTTCCGCGATACGCATCAGCGCCTCCCGGTCGCGGATGACTAAGCCGCCCGGCTCAATGCGGATGAAGCTGTCGCGCTCCATGGACTTGAGCTCTTGATTGACACGCTGACGCGAGGCGCCCAGAAGTTGCGCCAATTCTTCCTGGGCCAACTGCAGACCGATACGGGTCTCTCTGCCATCGCTCAGAGAGGGCACGCCATAACTGCGCACCAGATGCAACAACTGCTTGGCTAAACGCGCGCGCAAGGGCAGGGTGTTGAGGTCTTCCACTAGGCCATAAAGCTGACGGATGCGCCGAGCGTGCAGGCGCAGCAGGGCCTCGTACAGTTCGACATGGGCAGACAGGATTTTTTTGAAATCTGCCTTGGCAACGCACAAGGTGGTGGTGTCGCCATGGGCGTAGGCATCATGGGTACGGCGATCGCCGTCAAAAATAGAGACATCGCCGAACCAGATGCCTGGCTCCACATAGGTCAGGGTGATTTGCTTGCCCGAGATGGAGGTGGAGCTGACCCGCACCGCGCCTTTGGCACAGGCCACCCATTCTTCCGGTGGCTCGCCGCGGGCCGCCAGCAGTTCGCCATCGCGGTAGCGGCGCACATAGGCGTAGCGAAGGATATCGTGTTTGAGGGAAGGCGAAAGCGCGGAAAACCAGCGCCCTGAATTAATGGCGTTGCGCTCTTCAACAGTGAGAATCGGTTCGTCCATGGCAGGAGACTAGCGAAAGCGGGAGGCAGCGTTCATTGCCGCATTGTCGTACCTGTCTCGCTAAGGAAAAGGTGATTTTGTCGCCTGCGTGTCTAAACCGAGGCAGTATCCAGGCCCAAGCCCCCCGGGCAAGCGCATTGCACCTGTCTCAACCATCATGCCGCAGCCGCTTCTTTGCCAGCCATTCGATCCAACTCGGCGCAAACATCGGCCATTCGCCCGGAAATGACCATGCGCCCGCCGGCCGAGCGATTTTGGTTGTCCACGACGCGCAAGACGCGCAATGGCCTCTGATTTGCCGGCGCCCGGTCGGCAGCCACCAGTGGGGCTAGCGCTGTGGGTGAAGGGCGCAGCGACATGACCCTGATCTGACAGGCTTGCGTGCGTGTCTGGACAGTCTGGCTTGCCGGGGCTTGCCTGCCTTGCAACCAGTCTGCAAAGCGGTACAGGGTGGCGGAGACTTTGGGAGCGTTGATGAGGGTGCGCATGGTGTGCTTTCTATTGGCCGGTGTTTACATCAGGATGGTGTTGCGGATCAGGCCGACCGCCAGGCCTTCGATCTCAAAAGGTTCGCCCGGCTCGACCACGATGGTTTGGAAATCCGGGTTTTCGGGGTGCAGTTCGATCAGGTGCTTGTTGCGGCGGAATCGTTTGACAGTGACTTCTTCGCCGATGCGGGCTACGATGATCTGCCCGTTTTTGGCTTCTTTGGTGGATTGGACGGCGAGCAAATCGCCGTCCATGATGCCGGCATCGCGCATGGACATGCCGCGCACTTTGAGCAGGTAGTCGGGCTGGCGTTGGAACAGGCTGTTTTCGACGTAATAGGTCTGGTCCACATGTTCCTGCGCCAATATGGGCGAGCCGGCGGCAACCCGCCCGATCAGCGGCAAGCACAATTGGGCCAGTCCGGGTAGGGACAGCGAGAATTGTTTAGAGCGCGTGCTTTGGATGTCGCGCAGTGTCTGGCCGCGCAAGCGGATGCCGCGTGAAGTGCCGCTCACCAGCTCTATCATGCCCTTGCGGGCCAGCGCCTGCAGATGCTCTTCTGCCGCGTTGGCTGATTTAAAGCCCAGCTCGGTGGCGATTTCGGCGCGGGTGGGCGGGGCGCCGGTTTGTGCAATCGCGGTTTCGATGAGCGTGAGAATCTGCTGCTGGCGGGCAGTGAGTTTGGGGGCATCTAGCATGCGGACTCCTTGAGGGTGGTCAGGACGGGCTGGGTTTGCAGACAGACTGTGATCTTACACAGTAACTGTATTTTTATCCAGTTTTATTTTTTTTGCAAGGATTTTTTTGCTATGGCTGATTGCATCGTCTTTTTGGGCACCGGCGGGACCATTGCTGGGAGTGCATCCAGCGCCCAGGACAATCTTTCTTACACCTCGGGCCGGGTGGCACTGGGTGATTTGCTGGACGCATTACCCGGTTTGGCTGAGTGTTTGGGCGGGCTCGACAGGCTGCACGAACAAGTATTTCAGGAGGACAGCAAGGACCTAGACCCCAGCCATTGGCAGGCCCTTGCCGCGCGTGTGGTACATCATTTGGGCAGCGACGCGGTGCGAGGGGTGGTGCTTACCCATGGCACGGATACGCTAGAGGAAACTGCCTTCTTTATGGCTAGAACTTTGCCTGCGTCTTTGCTGGCGGCTAAGCCCCTGGTAATGACTTGCGCCATGCGCCCAGCCAGCTCCCTCTCGCCGGACGGCCCGCAAAACCTGCGCGACGCCACCTTTCTTGCGTGCGCCCAAGGCGCGCATGGCGTGATGCTGGTTTGCCAAGGCCAGGTGTTTGATGGCGCGCAGGTACAAAAAAATCATCCCTACCAGCTCGACCCTTTTGACGCAGGTGACTATGGCCTGGTCGGTCTGGTGGAGGAAAGCCAGTTGCGATTACTGGGCGGTTGGCCCTTGCCCATTCCAAGTCGGGCAGTCCAGACTTTGGCGGGAAAGTCCGATTCGGTTCAGGCTTTTCCCCGGGTGGAAATCGTTTTCAACCATAACGGTGCCGATGGCGCCATGGTACGTGCGCTGTGTGCGCCGCCGGCGCCCGGCGATGCGCCAGTGCAGGGCATTGTGCTGGCTGGCACCGGCAATGGCACGGTGCACCGGGGGCTGGAAGCGGCGCTGCGGCAGGCCCAAAGCCAGGGCGTGACGGTGGTGCGCACTACACGCTGCGCGCGCGGACGGGTGCTGCCCCGTGCCGATGGACGCGGCGCAGAGTTCCCCATTTTGGAATTAAGCCCGGTGAAAGCCCGTATCGAGCTGATGTTGCAACTGGCCGCACCCTCCGTCGCGCGCTAGTTGCCGTCGGCCCAGCCGCGCCCTAGCCGCCCGTCTTGAAGGGCGGGCCGGCCAGCCGCAATCCGGCTTTCAGGCCTTTTTGCTTAAACCAGCCCTGGTTGACTTCCAGAACAAAGCGCACCGGCTTGGCCGAGCAGTGCGATTGGGTGCTATGGGGCTGCATGTCTTGCAGGTTGACCACCGTCCCATCGTCAGCGACGAAGGCGGCCGTCAGGGGAATCAAGGTATTTTTCATCCAGAAACACTGTTGTTTTGCCTCCGGGAAAATAAACAACATGCCTTCGTGCTGTGGCATCTCGGCGCGATGCATCAGGCCGGTGGCCTGTTGCGCTGGCGTGCTGGCAATTTGCACTTCGAGTTGATGGAAACCGGCAGAGAGGGTGGTGCGCGGCAGGCCGGTTTGGGCTTGCTCCTGCGCCATGAGCGGGCCCATGGGCGCCAGAAAAGCCAGGGTGCTAAGTGCGCGGAGAAGGAAGTTCATGGCCTGATTGTGCTTGAGCTTGGAAGTGCAGCTCGGCAAATATAAGGGTGCTTAAGCTGGTGCGCTTGGTGTCCGCGGGGTGTGTGCACTGCCTGCCCCCATCTTGATTTATGACAGTATCGTGTAAAGGTTTGTGTCTAGAATTGACCGGTCCAATCAAAAAAAGCCTGCGAACCCTTCGGTAAACAGGCCTTGCAGGCGGTAATGCACCGTCTGATTCAACATCAAAGAGACTCATTTCATGTACCAGCACATCAAAATTCCCGCCCAAGGCCAGAAAATCACCGTCAACGCCGATTTTTCCCTGAACGTTCCCGACGAGCCCATCATCCCCTACATCGAGGGTGACGGCACCGGGATGGATATTACGCCGGTGATGCTTAAAGTGGTGGATGCGGCGGTGGCCAAATGCTACGGCGGCAAGCGCAAAATACATTGGATGGAGGTGTATGCCGGTGAAAAGTCCACCAATGTCTATGGCCCGGACGTCTGGCTGCCCGAAGAAACCCTGCATGCGATCCGCGACTATGTGGTCTCCATCAAAGGCCCGCTGACCACCCCGGTCGGCGGAGGTATCCGCTCCTTGAACGTGGCTTTGCGCCAGGAACTTGATTTATACGTCTGCCTGCGGCCCATTCAATACTTTGACGGTGTGCCCAGCCCGGTCAAAGAGCCGCACAAGACCGATATGGTCATCTTCCGCGAAAACTCCGAGGATATTTACGCTGGCATCGAGTTTGAAGCCGAGTCCGACAAGGCCAAAAAGTTGATCAAGTTCCTGACTGAGGAAATGGGCGTTACAAAAATACGTTTCCCAAACACCTCTGGCATTGGCATCAAGCCGGTGTCGCGCGAAGGCACCGAGCGGCTGGTACGCAAAGCCATCCAATACGCCATTGACAACGACAAGCCCAGCGTAACCATTGTCCACAAGGGCAATATCATGAAGTTCACCGAAGGCGGCTTTCGCGACTGGGCCTACGGTCTGGCGCAAAAAGAATTCGGCGCCCAGTTGGTCGATGGCGGGCCTTGGTGCAAATTCAAAAACCCCAGGACGGGTCGTGAAATCACGGTCAAGGACAGTATTGCCGACGCCTTTTTGCAACAAATCCTGCTGCGTCCCGCCGAATACAGCGTTATCGCCACACTCAACCTCAATGGCGACTATGTGTCGGACGCTTTGGCAGCCCAGGTGGGAGGTATTGGCATCGCCCCGGGTGCCAACCTCAGCGATACGGTGGCTATGTTCGAGGCGACCCACGGCACGGCGCCGAAATATGCGGGTAAAGACTACGTCAACCCAGGCTCCGAAATTTTGTCAGCCGAAATGATGCTGCGGCACATGGGCTGGAAAGAAGCGGCCGATTTGATCATCAGTTCCATGAAAAAATCCATTCTCAGCAAGAAGGTCACCTATGACTTTGCCCGCCTGATGGACGGCGCAACCCAGGTCAGCTGCTCCGGCTTTGGCCAGGTCATGATCGAACATATGTAAGCGCCTGCGGGACTTTGCCCGCCTGCGGATGCTTGTCCAAGCGCCTGTTGCGCACCTGCGTAGCGGGCGTTTTTTTCTTGACGGGCTTGAATCCGGCCCTTAGCGCTCCAATTACCCTTGGCACTGCGCTAGCATACGCACACCGATAAAATGTAAACATGGCGACTACCCCACCCAAACCCCCGAGGGAACTCCCACGGCAGACCCCCAAACCTGACGACGGCGGTGGTGCCATCGTTCTGGAGCGCCTGCCGCAAAAAGTGCAGCCGCCATCCATGCACCAAGTGCTCATGCTTAATGATGATTTCACCCCTATGGAGTTCGTAGTAGGGGTGATCCAAGAATTTTTTTCCAAAGATTTGGCTACAGCGACCCAAATCATGCTGAAAATCCATATCGATGGACGAGGGGTTTGCGGGGTTTACACCCGCGACGTGGCGGCCACAAAGGTGGACCAGGTCATGGATGCCGCCCATAAGGCGGGACATCCCTTGCAGTGTGTCAGTGAGCCTTTGGGCTAAAGGGCGATAGAACGTGATGAGGCGTGGTGACCGCTGGGGCGGCCCACCGAAGATAAATAAATGCATACGATGAAGGAACAGACATGATCGCCCAGGAATTAGAAGTCAGCCTGCATATGGCCTTTGTTGAGGCCCGCCAGCAGCGGCACGAATTTATTACCGTGGAGCACCTATTGCTCGCTTTGCTGGATAACCCCAGCGCGGCGGAAGTGTTGCGCGCCTGCTCGGCCAATGTTGATGAATTGCGCAAGTCGCTCACCCATTTCATCAAGGACAACACGCCCCAAGTAGCCGGCGTAGATGAGGTCGATACCCAGCCGACCCTAGGGTTTCAGCGGGTAATCCAACGCGCCATCATGCATGTGCAATCCACTGGCAGCGGTAAAAAAGAGGTGATGGGCAGCAATGTGCTCGTCGCCATCTTTGGCGAAAAAGATTCTCACGCCGTCTATTACCTGCACCAGCAGGGCGTCACCCGCTTGGATGTGGTCAATTTCATTGCGCATGGCATCAAAAAGAGCGATCCGCCCGAAGCCGCAAAAGGCAGCGAGGCTGGGCCTGAGACCGAAGAAGCCTCCAGCGAGAAAAACGAAAAATCGTCCCCGCTTGAGCAGTACACCCAGAATTTGAACCAGCTGGCCAAAGACGGCAAGATCGACCCCTTGATCGGGCGTGAGTACGAAGTCGAGCGGGTGATTCAGATTTTGTGCCGCCGCCGCAAAAACAACCCTTTGCTTGTGGGCGAAGCTGGCGTGGGAAAAACCGCTATTGCCGAGGGTCTGGCCTGGCGAATTTCCCAAAAGGAAGTACCCGAAGTGTTGGCTGACGCGGTGGTGTATTCCTTGGATATGGGCGCATTGCTGGCAGGCACCAAATACCGGGGTGATTTTGAGCAGCGCCTCAAGGGCGTGCTCAAATCTCTCAAAGACCGCCCCAATGCGGTGCTTTTCATTGACGAAATCCACACCCTAATTGGTGCTGGCGCGGCTTCCGGTGGCACGCTGGATGCGTCAAATCTGCTCAAGCCCAGCCTGAGCTCGGGCCAACTCAAGTGCATTGGCGCCACCACATTTACCGAATACCGAGGTATTTTCGAAAAAGACGCTGCCTTGTCCCGACGCTTCCAAAAGATTGATGTAGTGGAGCCTACGATCGAGCAGACGGTGGAGATTCTCAAAGGTCTTAAGTCCCGCTTTGAAGAGCACCACAAAGTCAAGTACGCGGTGGCTGCCCTGCAGGCCGCCGCGGAGCTGAGCGCCAAGTACATCAACGACCGGCATTTGCCCGACAAAGCGATTGATGTGATCGATGAGGCTGGGGCGGCCCAGCAGATCCTGGCCCCTAGCAAGCGCAAAAAGACGATTTCCAAGACAGAAGTCGAGGAGATCGTCGCCAAAATTGCCCGGATTCCCCCGGCCAATGTCTCTAATGACGACCGCGGCAAACTCAAAACCCTGGACCGCGATCTCAAGAGCGTGGTCTTTGGTCAGGACAAGGCGCTCGATGTCCTGGCCTCTGCGGTCAAAATGGCCCGCTCCGGGCTGGGTCGGGCGGACAAGCCCATCGGCTCTTTCCTGTTCAGTGGCCCCACCGGCGTGGGCAAAACCGAAGCGGCCAAGCAGTTGGCCTACATCATGGGTATTGAGTTGCTGCGCTTTGACATGAGCGAGTACATGGAGCGCCATGCGGTCAGCCGCCTGATCGGCGCCCCCCCGGGCTATGTCGGCTTTGACCAGGGCGGTTTGTTGACAGAGGCCGTCACTAAAAAGCCGCATTGCGTGCTCTTGCTTGACGAGATCGAAAAAGCACATCCGGACATTTTCAACGTGCTCTTGCAAGTCATGGACCACGGCACCTTGACCGATAACAACGGGCGCAAGGCCGATTTTCGCAATGTGATCATCATCATGACCACCAACGCGGGCGCCGAAACCATGAACAAGGCCACGATCGGCTTTACCAACCCCCGGGAAGCGGGCGATGAGATGGTGGACATCAAGCGTTTGTTTACACCTGAATTCCGCAACCGGCTCGATGCGATCGTGGGCTTTAAAGCCCTGGACGAAAACGTCATCTTGCGGGTAGTGGACAAATTCCTGTTGCAGTTGGAAACCCAGTTGGCCGAGAAGAAAGTGGAAGTTACCTTTACGGACAAACTTCGCAAGCACTTGGGCAAGAAGGGCTTTGACCCGCTCATGGGCGCGCGACCCATGCAGCGCCTGATTCAGGACACCATCCGCCGCGCTTTGGCCGACGAATTGCTGTTCGGCCGCCTGACCGACGGTGGCCGCCTGACGGTGGACCTGGACGACAAAGACGAGTCCAAAACCGAGGTATTGCTCGATATCCAGCCGCTGCCCAAGCGAGAAGGGCGGTCCAAGTCGGAAGAGGCGACCGCCACCTGATGTAAAATCAGCAGGCTTTGCCAGGCGCGCTTGTTAATAGCCAGTGCGGCGGCGGAGTTAATCACAAACCGGTTCTGTCAAGGTGTTCCTCTTGGGCGCATGCCGCCCTAAAGGAAAAATCGAACCGGATTTAAGACCTAAACCTTTGGAGTATTTATGTCAGTCACCATGCGTGAAATGCTGGAAGCGGGCGTTCATTTCGGACACCAAACCCGTTTTTGGAACCCCAAGATGGCCCCGTTTATCTTTGGCCATCGCAATAAAATCCACATCATCAACCTGGAAAAGTCCTTGCCGATGTTCCAGGAGGCCAGCAAGTTTGTGCGCCAACTGTCGGCCAAACGCGGCACTGTCTTGATGGTCGGCACCAAGCGCCAGGCGCGTGATACCGTGGCGATGGAAGCCAAGCGCGCAGGCATGCCTTTTGTGGACCAGCGTTGGCTCGGCGGCATGTTGACCAATTTCAAGACGGTGAAAACCTCGATCAAACGTCTCAAGGAAATGAAGATTGAACAGGAAGCCGGTCTTGATGCGATGAGCAAAAAAGAACAGCTGATGTTTGCCCGTGAATTGGCCAAACTGGAAAAAGACATTGGCGGCATTCAAGATATGGCGACTTTGCCTGACGCCATTTTTGTGATTGACGTGGGCTATCACAAGATTGCGATTGCAGAAGCGCGCAAACTGGGCATTCCTCTCATTGGCGTGGTGGACTCCAATCACTCGCCCGAAGGCATTGATTACGTGATTCCAGGTAACGACGATTCCTCCAAGGCTGTTACCTTGTACGCCCGCGGCATTGCTGATGCAGTGCTCGAAGGCCGCGCCAATGCGGTCGATGACCTGGTCAAGGCCGTGGTGGCCGAGAGTGAAGATGAGTTTGTAGAGGTTGAAGAGGCTGCTTAAGCGCGCCCACAACCCTTAAAAGGGGGCTTGCTAGCCCCTTTTTTTTAGCAAAGAAACCGATTAATTTGTTTACGGAGTAAAGAAATGGTAGCAATTACTGCAAGCATGGTCGCCGAACTGCGCGGCAAAACCGATGCACCCATGATGGAATGCAAAAAAGCCCTGACCGAGGCCGACGGCGACATGGTCAAGGCCGAGGAATTATTGCGCGTTAAATTGGGTAGCAAAGCCGGTAAAGCGGCAGCCCGCGTCACTGCAGAGGGCGTGGTTGCGATCGCCAGCGATGCGGCTGGCAGCGCGATGATTGAGGTCAATTGCGAAACTGATTTCGTGACTAAGAATGACAGCTTCCTGGCGCTGGTCCATGGAGCGGCCCAGTTGGTGGCCCAGCACAATCCGGCAGACCTGGGCGCTTTGTCGGGCTTACCCTTTAGCCTGGCCGGCTTTGGCCCGACCTTGGAAGACGTGCGCAAGGGCCTGATCGGAAAAATCGGCGAAAACATGACGTTCCGCCGTTTCCAGCGCTTTGCCTCCGGTGCCCAAGTGGCTTCCTATTTGCACGGCACGCGTATCGGTGTAGTGGTGCAATTCGATGGCGATGCAGTAGCCGCCAAGGACGTGGCAATGCACGTGGCCGCGATGAAGCCAGTGTCTTTGTCCAGTGCCGACGTTCCCGCTGAACTGGTGGAGCGCGAACGCTCTGTCGCGGCAGCTAAAGCCGCCGAAGATGCAGCCGTGGCAACAGCGGCAGGCAAGCCTGTGCAGTCGGCCGAAATTGTGACTAAACGCATTGAAGGCGGTGTGCAGAAATACCTCAAAGAGGTGTCGCTGCTGAACCAGACCTTTGTGAAAAACGACAAGCAGACGGTGGAGCAAATGCTCAAAGGCTGCGCTACGACGGTCCATGGCTTTACCCTGTATGTGGTGGGCGAGGGCATCGAAAAGCGGGTCGACGATTTCGCCGCCGAAGTGGCCGCGCAGGTTGCCGCTGCCAAACAAGGCGCCTAAACTCCTCCAAGCCGCCATGCCCGCGTTGGACATTAATGCAATGGACGCATGGCGGCGTCAAAATACTTACTAACCTGCCGCACCCGGATGCTGATATGACCCAGATAAAGCCCGCCTACAGTCGAATTTTGTTGAAACTGTCCGGCGAGGCCTTGATGGGCGATGACCAGTTTGGCATCAACCGCGACACCATTGTGCGTATGGTGGACGAGATTGCTGAAGTCACCCGTCTGGGGGTTCAGCTTGCGGTGGTGATTGGCGGGGGCAATATTTTCCGTGGCGTGGCCGGTGGCTCCGTCGGTATGGACCGCGCAACTGCCGACTACATGGGCATGCTGGCGACCGTCATGAATGCCTTGGCGCTTGGCGACACCATGAACAAGGCTGGCTTGACTGCCCGGGTTATGTCGGCCATCGGCATTGAGCAAGTGGTAGAGCCCTACGTGCGGCCTAAAGCGCTGCAATACCTAGAAGAAGGCAAGGTGGTTATTTTCGCCGCCGGTACCGGCAACCCGTTTTTTACCACCGATACCGCCGCCGCATTGCGGGGCGCCGAAATTGGAGCGCAAATTGTGCTCAAGGCCACCAAGGTGGACGGTGTGTATGACGCTGACCCGAAAAAGGTGCCTACCGCCAAGCGCTACGCCAGCCTGACTTTTGATAGCGCGATGCAACAAAATCTGGGCATCATGGATGCGGCAGCTTTTGCCCTGTGCCGTGATCAGAAATTACCGATCAAGGTTTTCTCAATTTTCAAGCACGGCGCGCTTAAGCGTGTGGTGATGGGTGAGGACGAAGGCACGCTGGTGCATGTTTGAATTTTTGGAGTGACGAGTATGACGATCGCAGACATCCGGGGCCACATGGAAGGCAAGATGGACCAGTCCATCGCTAATTTCAAAAATACCTTGACCAAAGTGCGCACCGGGCGTGCCAACCCGGCATTGCTGGACACGGTGCAGGTGGAGTACTACGGCTCCATGGTGCCCCTGAGCCAGGTGGCTAACCTGAATTTGATCGATGCCCGCACGATTGGTATTCAGCCCTGGGAAAAGGGTATGGGCGCCAAGATTGAAAAAGCGATTCGCGAGAGTGATCTCGGTTTGAACCCGGCTTCCATGGGCGACTTGATCCGCGTACCCATGCCAATGATGACCGAGGAGCGCCGCAAGGAATTGACCAAGGTTGTCAGGAGCGAAGGCGAAAACGCCAAAATTGCCATCCGCAATTTGCGCCGCGAAGCCAATGACGCAGTCAAAAAATTGGAAAAAGACAAAGAGGTTTCTGAAGACGACCAAAAGCGTTCCGAGGCGGACATCCAAAAATTGACCGATCGCTACATTGCCGACGTCGATAAGTTGGTTGCCGCTAAAGAGCAAGAGATCATGGCCGTATAGGCGCCCTGATGATGGCCACCAACGCGCTGACCGGCCCCTACTCCAAAGCGCAGGTCCTGTGCGCCGCAGTGATGGGCGCTTCTTGCCACCCCGCAAGCCCATGCTAAAGCAGCGCATCATTACCGCCTTGCTGCTTTTGGCGGTTTTGATTCCCGCGGTTTGGGCCGATGATCCCTTGGCCTTTGTGCTGTTGACCGCCTTGATGATGGGCGCGGCCGGCTGGGAATGGGCGCGCTTATGCGCCTGGTCTAGCGGGCCCGCGCGAGCCAGTGGTCTGGGCTTTGCGTTGCTGTGTTTTATTTTCTGGCGCGAAGGCGGCACTGCCCAGTCCTGGCCCTGGTTGTGGTGGGCCGTCGGTTCGGCTTGGGTCTTGCTGGCTGCACGTCTTTTACAGGGTGGGGTAGGGGCATGGCTGCGCGTGCCCGCAACGCTTCGCTGGGGCGCGGGCATGGTGGCCTTGTTTGCCGCCTGGGTGGCCCTGGTGCAAGCGCGCGCCATGGGCGTTAACTTTTTGTTTTCGGTGTTTGTACTGGTCTGGGGCGCAGATGTCGCGGCGTATTTTTGCGGTCGTCTGTGGGGCGGTCGCTGGATTACACGCAAACTGGCGGTGGCTATCAGTCCCGGCAAGACCTGGGAAGGCGCTTTAGGTGGCTTGGTACTGGTGATGCTTGTGGCATTTGCCTGGCGCCAAGGGGAGGCTGCTAGCCAATGGGGCGCTTTGAGCCTTTACGGGCGACTCGCCGAGGGCGGCCCTGTTTTTATGGTGGTATCGGTCGCGTTTTTAACTACTATGAGTGTGGCGGGGGATTTGCTGGAATCGCTGTTTAAGCGTGCAGCCGGTGTGAAAGACAGCAGCAGCTTGTTGCCAGGGCATGGCGGCGTGCTCGACCGCATCGACGCCTTGTTGCCCGTGCTGCCGCTGGCTATGTTGTTGTGTGTCCGCTAAGGGGGTATTGCACATGGAGGCAGCTATGCAGACCGTCAGTATTTTGGGCTCTACGGGCTCTATCGGTGTCAACACTTTAGATGTGATTTCGCGCCAACCAGACCGCTACCGGGTTTTTGCCCTCAGCGCCCATAGCCGGGTTGACACCATGACTGCCCAATGCATGCAATATAAGCCGCGCTATGCGGTGATGGTCAGCGAGCCCCATGCCAGCGAACTCAGGCGCGCACTGGCTGACCTAGGTTTGCCCACCGAAGTGCTGTCGGGCCCCCAAGCGCTGGAATGGGTGGCTGCGCACGATGAGGTCACGACCGTGATGGCCGCTATCGTGGGCGCTGCGGGCTTGGCTTCTTGCATTGCCGCCGCTTTGGCGGGCAAGCGTCTGCTTTTGGCCAACAAAGAGGCCTTGGTGGTGGGCGGAGCATTCTTTATGGACGCCGTCCAGCGCGGCGGGGCCACGCTCTTGCCGATTGATAGCGAGCACTCCGCCATTTTTCAGTCTTTGCCGGAAAACCCGCAGGCCTGGCCTTCGGTGATCGACAAAATTATTCTGACCGCTTCGGGCGGGCCGTTTCGTACGCGTGATCCGGCCACTTTGCGTCATGTCACCCCGCAGGAGGCCTGCGCCCACCCTAATTGGGTGATGGGCCGCAAGATTTCGGTGGATTCGGCCACCATGATGAACAAAGCGCTGGAGGTGATCGAGGCCAAGTTTTTGTTTGGCGTGGCTCCGAAAACGGTGGAGGTGATCATCCATCCGCAAAGCGTGATTCATTCCATGGTGCAATTTGTGGACCATTCGGTCGTAGCCCAGCTGGGGACGCCAGATATGCGCGGGCCCATTGCCTATGGTCTGGCGTGGCCGGGCCGCCATGTTTCGGGCGCCGGTGCCATCGACTTTGCTAGCCTTTCGGCCTTGACCTTCGAAAGCTTTTCCCATCCGGACCACCAGCAACGTTTCCCCGGATTGAAGCTGGCCTGGGAGGCGCTCGACGCGGTGCCCGGCACGACGGCGGTTCTCAACGCCGCCAATGAATTGGCCGTTGCGGCCTTCCTGGCGGGGCAAATCCGCTTTGACCAGATTCATGCAGTCAATCTGGAGACCTTGGCGCGTTTTATTCCTGCGGCCCCAGTTTCCCTGCAAGACCTTTTAGCCATCGACCAGGAGGCACGCTCCCAAGCAAGTGGCCAAGTTTCCGCCCTGCGGGTCGCATCCTGAGGCCGTTATGATGGGGCTTGCCGTCATTTGCCGCTGAGGCCTATTTTGGGCTTTGCGCTGCACACTCGCACTTTTTTTCACTATGCACCACCCATTCGCGCACCTTTTCCGCACTTTCGCTATGCTTGTCTTTGCCTTGTCCGCCCAAGTGGCCATGGCGCTGACCCCTTTTGTAATTCAAGACATTCGCGTGGAAGGCTTGCAGCGGGTCGAAGCCGGCACCGTATTTGCCTCCCTGCCGGTGCGTGTTGGTGATAGCTACTCTGATGAGATGGCATCGACTTCGATCAAGGCCTTGTACGCTTTGGGCTTGTTTAACGATGTGCGCATCCGCGTGGATGGCGCGGTGTTGATGGTGATCGTTGCCGAGCGGCCGATTGTCGGTTCGGTCACCTTCACCGGTACCAAAGAGTTCGACAAAGACGTGCTGGTCAAGGCGCTCAAAGACATCGGTCTGGCTGAGGGGCGTCCATTTGACAAGGCCCTGGCAGACAAAGCAGAGCAAGAGCTCAAGCGCCAGTACATCAACCGCAGCATGTATGCCGCCGAAATGGTGACCACGGTGACCCCTGTCGAAGGTAACCGCGTCAATTTGAGCTTTGCCGTCAGCGAAGGCGATACCGCCAAAATCAGGTTGATCAAAATCGTCGGCAACCAGACCTTCTCCGAAAGCACTTTGCTGGGCTTATTTGATTTGGATACGGGGGGCTGGCTGAGCTGGTACACCAAGTCCGATCGCTACGCGCGCCCCAAGCTCAATGCCGACATCGAGTCACTGCGTTCTTATTACATGTCGCGCGGCTACCTGGAGTTCACGGTGGACTCGACCCAGGTCACCATCGCGCCCAACAAACAGGATATCGGCATCACCATCAACATTACCGAAGGTGAGCGTTTCGTAGTATCCAAAGTCAGTTTGGCCGGTAATTTTCTGGAAAAAGAGGCGCAGTTCCAAACCTTGGTGGCCATCAGTGCCGGCGAACCCTATAACGTGAACGAAGTGGCACAGACCACCAAAGCCTTTACTGATTTTTATGCCAACTTCGGCTACGCATTTGCCCAGGTGGAGGCGCAAACCACGATTGACCGCAGCACCAACCGGGTGGAGATCACACTCAAGGCGGACCCCTCGCGCCGGGTGTATGTACGGCGCATCAATATCGGAGGCAATGACACGACCCGCGACGAAGTAGTGCGGCGCGAGTTTCGCCAAATGGAGTCGGCTTGGTACGACGGTGAAAAAATCCGCGCCTCGCGCAACCGGGTGGACCGTCTAGGCTACTTCAAGGAGGTTAGTCTGGATACCTTGGAAGTACCCGGCTTTCCCGACCAGGC
>CANNEW010000013.1 GCA_947503685.1 Comamonadaceae bacterium
TTGGACTTATCCGCAGCCCTTGGCTGGCGCAGAGGCGCTGGCCCAGTGCATTGCTTTTTACGCGCACGAACTAAATTGCAGTGTAGGCGGCGCGAAGGTTTATGCGCAGCCAGGGGGCTTCTACGGCGGATGGATTACGCCCGATCTTTGCGGACCCTTCAAGGGTGAAATTGGCAGTAATGGTTGGTAGCCTCGATACCCGATAGCCCAGGTGTCCTCGTCCCCGGTTTGCCTGTGCCAAAGAAGCTTTTCATCGCAGCATTGCCCCAACAAGGGCCTCATTGCACCCGCTAAGCGAACAAGTCGCCCTGCGGTGATGGTAGGTCGGATACGCGGGGCGCTTTTGGGTTGCGCCTCGGACCCGAGGTCGGCAGGCCGCTCTTGCGCGAGCCGTGCCGGGCCTGCACATCCGCCGCCTGACGGCTTCACCGACCTGTGGGCGATTGGGCGTACGCCCCGGGGGTTGAAGCTTATCGAGATGGTGCCAGACTTTGCGCGGGTATTCCTATAGGCGAAAACCGGCTTAAACCTGTGCTAAGTCGGCATTGCAGGCGGCTTTTACTTGACTTTAGCGTGTCGTAGTGCAAACTCACCGCAAGCGGTTGGCACCCATGCGATTTGTTTTTGGGATTCCTGCATGCAATCAGTTCGTTTTTTAGCGCTTGCCGGTGCACTGGCATTGAGTTTCGCTGTCGCGGGTGCAATGGCAGATTCCCCCGCTTCATTTCTCGAAAGGTTTAATGCCGACGCGCGCAATGCGGGCGAGGGACCGGGCAATGCCGCTCGGGGCCAGAAATTTTTCAATCAGACCCATGGCAACGAATGGAAGTGTGCCGCCTGCCACGGCGCGGTTCCAACCGGCAAAGGCGAACATGCGGTCACCCACAAGATCATCGAGCCCATGGCTCCCGCTTTCAACCCGCAGCGCTTTACCGATGCGGCCAAGGTCGACAAGTGGTTTCGTCGCAATTGCAAAGACGTGCTGGCGCGCGAATGCACGGCGCGCGAAAAGGCCGATGTGATGGCTTGGCTGATCGGCCTCAAGTAAATCCCAGGAACGAATTTATGACCAGCTCCGCTTTCTCGCGCTGTGCTGGGCTGGCTTTTCTGGTTTGCGCTCTGCCAGCGCTGGTGCTTATGGCGCGTGCGCAGGCCCCGACTCCCATCAAAGGCACGCCGGCCAGCTTTACTGCGGAGTGCAGCAGTTGCCACGTAGCCTATGCGCCTTTCCTCACAGGGCAGGCCAACTGGCGCGGCGTGATGGACGGGCTGGACAAACACTATGGCGTGGACGCTTCGCTGGACAGTAAAACCCAGCGTGAAATCAGCGCTTGGCTACTTGCCAACGCGGCCAGCAGCGCCCCCCTCGCGGCGGCCAGCCCGGATTTCCGTATCACCCGCAGTGAGTGGTTTATCCGCAAACACTATTGGTCGGCATCCCTCTGGAAGCGCGCCAGCATCAAGAGCGCGTCCAACTGCGGTGCTTGCCACAGCGGTGCTGCGCGTAGCGACTTCGATGCAGGCAGCGTGCGGGTTCCCAAATAAGCGGGGCGATTAACAAGTGGATACACCTGTCACACCGCAGCTGATTTGGGATCTGCCCACCCGGATCTTCCACTGGTTGTTGGTGGTTTGCGTTTTGGGTGCTTGGCTTACTGCGGAGAGCGAGCGCAGCCGTATGCAGCATCTGGCGTTGGGCTATAGCGCCGGTGCCCTGGTGACCTGGCGCGTGGTCTGGGGCTTTGTGGGCGGCCGCTACGCGCGCTTCACTGGCTTTGTGAGGAGCCCAACGGCGGCTTGGGCCTACCTGCGTGCCTACCTGCCCTCTGTCCAGCGCAGCGGTAAGACGCAGGCCCACTACCTGGGACACAACCCGGCGGGTGGTTGGGCGGTATTGGGCTTGTTGGCGGCGGTTGCCCTTGCGGTTGTCACAGGCTGGGTGAGTTACCAGGACGGCAGCGCCGAGTTGTGGTGTGCTCTGCACGATCTGGTGGGCAAAGGCATCATCCTGCTGGCGGGCCTGCATGTGCTGGCGGTTGTCGCCACCGGATTCATACATGGTGAAAATCTGGTGCGCGCCATGTGGACCGGTCGCAAGCGCGCGTTGCCCGAGCAAGGGGTCGCGTCTTCGCATCGTGTCATAGGCCTAGTCTTGTGCTTTGTTACCATTTGTTTCGGCTGGGCTATTTACACGGACCGCTTCCCGGGCCTGAGTACCTGAACGCGCATGGGCTTGCCAAGCCTATGCCTACACATCTAGAGCGCCGGCAATTGCCGCAACTGGCTTCGCAGTTGCGTGATCCCATGGGTCATGGGCTTGCAGCGTTCTGGGCAGCAGGGGGGCTCAGCGCGAGCAGGTAGGAGACTAGCGCATCTCGGTCTTCTTGGTTTAGGCGCGCGTAGGAGGGCATCTTGACCCGGTAGGCTTTATCGCCCACACCCGGAACCGGGTCCAGTAGGTATGCTTTCAACATACTCTCTGAGCGTAGCGCGCCAATGCCATCGAGCTTCGGTCCGGACGTAGAGCCGTTGCCGAACACCTGATGGCAGTCGCGACAACTCTCTCTCTTATAGATTGTCTCGCCAAGATTCGCCGCGGCACTTTCGGTATACCCATACATTGCGGGCGGGGGCTTGAGATAAATTAGCGTAGCGACGAGCGCAGCAAAAGCGCCGATCAACAGCGCGCCAGCGACAACAATCCACTCACCCAATCGCAATGTCATCCGAGCGTGCGAACGGGTAGAGGCTAAGGCGACCCATAGCGATCATCATCGCCAGAGCTAAACATCTGATTTTTAATATCTTCGTCGAATTGACTATGCCCATGCGCCCAGTGAATCCCTATCACGATAACTACGAGAGTTAACAAACCAGTCCCAGCCCAAAGGAAAGGAACCCATGAATTTCCACCCATCACAATCTCCTAGGATAGTGACCCAACCGGATCGGGCGGGGGCACAAGTTTGCTGAAGCGGTTCTAGCCGCTACTCCTGCGTTAGCAAGTTTTTCTGACCCAACTGAAAGCTGGCCGCTTTTTAATATTCGTCGCGATGGTTGCATACACTGCCTTCGACTACCAATTGATAATTTCAATAGTTTATAGACAAAAGTTGATAGCCGTCTCGGGCCTTGAGGCTAGCATAGGGCCCCCGATAGGCCGCGGGGTCAGGTGATTACGGTTGATTCGCTAGCGCGGGAATCTCCTCTTGTGTCCTTCCAGAGGACATGCAAGCGTTGGCCGACCCTGGCACCAGCAACGCGAAAAGCGATCAGCGGGTTGCTCGAGACTGCGATGCTCAAGCGCGCCGAAAATACCAAGTGCTCAGCCAAAGTAACCATGAGTCGCCGGCGCTGCGTGCTGGGCGATAGGCAAGAATGCTTTTCGAATGTTGCTGGTTTCATGGACCCGTGCGTACTAATCGCACATGAAAGCGCTCGTCCTTGCGGGCGAGCACCACGCCCTCGACCCCGAAGCTCAGGGCCAGAAAGCGCTCACCCGAACTTTCGCCGGGGCGCGGCGTTGACGACCAAAACGGAGCCGCTGGTGTGTCTGGAAAGACTGTTAGGTTGGTGCGAGGATTCACGCACCCACGGTCAGTGATCGTCGCTAGCTCGCGTAATGAGGGCACGCGCCAATCGTTGAAGAATGCCTCGCCGTCGCGGTTAACCTTATCGGCGTACTGCTTTGTCTCAAGCCATCCATGCGCATCAGCAAAACCGATGCAACGTTGCCCCAGCGATTGCTGACCGCTGGGGCAGCGCATCCACATAAGTCTCGTCTCCAAATCCGTCACAGTCCCGTCGCCGTTTTCGTGAAAATGTGCCACGTCCATCGAAACGGTGTCGCTACTGCAACTCTGCTGCGCTGCCACTCCTTGCGCGACCGACGCGCATGCAATAAGCGCTAGCCAAAACCACACCAGCAACTTTAACTTGCAGGCGTGGGGATGCAAGGTCATTACTTATCGAAGCCAATCCCAGTGCCCTTGACGTTCATGCCGCGGGCGGTCGTCGGCGTGGGGCCCGCAGTTTGGCGGGTTTGCAAGCCCGTTTGGATTGTCACGCCGCGGTGCAGGTAGTAGGAATAGGATTCCAACGCAACCATGTCGGCGCTATCGGAAGCCATTTCCTTGCCACCCTGGGGATTCTGGATGCACCAATTAACCATCTCGCGATAGGCCATGACCCTGTCGGTTTGAGGCATGTACTTGGGGAAAGTCTGCGGATTGGTGGCAGCCGCATCAGGGTGGCAGTTGGCGCAGGCCAGACCGTTATTGGCCATGTCGGCGCGGGCGCCGTACCACATGTCGTAGCCGCGCTTGGCTGACTGCGTCAACTTGTCATCCGCGACTTTGAGCTCCGCCTTGGTGAATGGCTCACGCGCACTCACCAGTGTAGCTGTAGCCAGCACCGCTATGGCGACAAGGGGCGCAACATAGCGCCGAAGAGATTTAGATTGAATAGTCATATTCGTATCTCCTTTTAAGCTTTAAAGCCGTTCTTCATCTTCGCTGGCAGTGAGTCGGCAAAGGGCTGGTAGGTGACAAAAGAACCACCCGTTTGGTCCAGGTCAATGGCCGCGCTTCCCATCCCGTCGGCGGTGTTGGACGGGTCGGCACGGTTTTGCTGGAACTCGGGATAAGGCAGCTTAACCGGCGGGTAAGGCCAAGGCCACGACGTGCTCATGGTGCCAATGGAGGTCATGTTGCCGATTTTGTTGTAAACGGTGTGGTGCACATGACCATGGAAGGCCGTTACGGCATTGAACTTGCCCAAGATCTGGCGGATTTCCTTGGAGTCCGAGACCTGGAAGTTCCATCTTGGGTAGTAGTCCCACAAGGGCGAATGGGTGAAGATAACGACAGGCGTTGCCGGGTCGACGTTGGCCACATCCTTTTTAAGCCAGTCGCGCTGCACCTCGCCGCAACCCCAAAGGCCTGGAACCGGGCTGTTTAAGGGCATGAACCAGTCGCGCCGCTGCGCAGCGGTCAGTTTCGCAGAGGTCCAGAAATCGGGCACCAGAATCGAATTGAGACCGATGAAGTGCACACCCTTGTGATCAAACGACCATGTCTCTTTGCCGAAGTTCTCGCGCCAAGAAGCGCCCATATCTAGGTACCAATCGTGTTCGCCTGGAATGGAGACCAATTTGGTTTTGAGCGCGGAAAGGATGCGTTTGCCCTTCTCCATTTGATCCCGCTCGCCATGGTGCGCTATGTCGCCCATCGCAATAACGAAATCAGGCCGTTTAGCCAGTGCGTTGGTTTGCGTAACGGCATCCTCCAAATTTTTGTCAAAGACATGGTCTACGCCGCTATAGAGGTGGGGATCGCTAATGATCGCAAAGCGGAAGGGTTCGACCTTGCCCTGCGCAGCGCCAGCGACGCCGACCAGACCGAGATTGACGCCAATGGCCTGCGCCGTCAATGTGGCAAAACCAGCTTTCCCCGTAAGGGCCAGTAGTTCTCTTTTTTTCAAATCAATTTCCTGAGTCATTTGTATCCTCTTTTGGTTAGATTTAAGAACTCTTGGACCCTGTGATCCAAACAGTAGAAGAACTCCAGCGTCACCTCGTGCATCTGCGAAGTTCCTTAACCAATATATTGATGTTTTCAGGAATATGGAAATTGAAAATTTCGATAGCGCCTAGGAAGCTTCACAGGTAACTAAACGGCTCTATGACAGGCGATGGCATTGGTGGAACGCTCAAATTGTGGAGGGTCGCTATCGATTAAATCGGATTTGATAAATACAAGTGCGGTCTCATAATTCGATTGGCTAACGATGTAGTTTGACGCGTTGCCGACCAACCAACCAAACGGAGCTCACTTCATGAATCTGCGAACCCACCCTTTATCTAGTCCGCTCGCGTTGCTGCTTCTTGCGTCTACTACCAGCGTTGCCTTCGGGCAGGCCTACGAGGTCGCTCCTGTTACTGGCGGCGGGCGCGTTGAAGGAAAGGTGACCTTCCTCGGTGAGGTGCCAATCAAGAAAATTGTCCCGAATAAGGATGAGGCAATCTGCGGCGGTCCACGCGATGAAGTGCGAATCACGGTCGGTGCTGACAAGGGCGTCCGCGACGCCGTCGTGTACTTGAAGCAAGTCAAGAAAGGCAAGCCCTGGGGCGCGGCGGACAAGACGCCGTTGCTCGAAAATAAGCGTTGCGTCTTCGAGCCGACAGTACAGGTAATGCGTCCCGGCAAACTCGATGTCATGAACTCGGATGCGGTATTGCACACCACCCACGGGTACTACGGTGGGCGCAATGCCTTTAACGTTGCGATGCCAGAGAAAGACATGAAGATATCTAAGCCTGTGTTGCAGCCTGGGTATATCCGTGTTCAGTGCGACACCCATAACTGGATGCATGCGCACGTCCATGTCGCAGACAGTCCCTACTACGTTCTGACCGGTGCCGATGGTAAGTTCAGCATCGCTGATGTTCCCCCTGGTACCTACACTCTGGTCACGTGGCAGCACCACGTCGGTGCTACCGAGAGCCAGATCACTGTGAAGGCCGGTGAGGCTGTCGTGGCCAATACCGAGCTGAAAAAGCTGTAAACGGAAATATCCCAGCGGGTAGAGATCCAATGGGATGAAAACATCATTAGCAGGGATTTCACGGCGCAGGTTGATCACCTTCGCCGGGTTGGCGTTGGCGGCAGGGGGAGCTGGTTTTGCTTGGCACGCTATGAGGCGAGCGGCGGGACCAAAGTCTCGCTACGTAGAAGTCGCACATGGCGTTTACATGTTAGCCGAGCCGGAGGTGCTCGCCGACTTCGAACTCATCAAGCATGACAACACAACTTTCAGCAATCCGGCATTCAAGGACCGCTGGAGTTTTGTGATATTTGGTTACACTTTTTGTCCTGACTTCTGCCCGACGACACTGGTAGTGTTCGACCAGGTACACCGGATGCTGATGCAGCAGCCTGGCAGGGGGCTCGATGTACAGTTCGCCATGGTCTCCGTGGATCCAGAGCGTGACACTGTGCGGCAGCTCAAGGCGTATGTGCCACACTTCAACTCGGCGTTTATAGGCCTTACGGGCAATTCCACGATGATCAGGCGACTGACTGACTCGATCGGCGCAGACTACGAAAAACATGTTGGCAGCACTGCCGACAACTATCTCATTGACCATTCGACCGCGGTATATCTGATCAACCCGAAGGGTCGTTTGCAAGGAATCTTCGCCCCGTCCCACGACGCGGGCGACATGGTCAAGGGGTTTCAGAAAATCCGCGAGAGAATGTGACTACGAAAACCCGAACACAGCGGTTTATCGATCACCCCCTATGAGCGCGGCCCCGTTAAGCTGATCGGCGGAATCGGATAGTTTGGTGAAGCAGGGCCTGCTTTGAGTCCAAATAGAAACTCAATGAGTAGCATGCGCTGCTCAGGGGCGAGGAGCCGAAAATCAGGGCCTAGATGGCCATCGTGAGCGCTGCCCGGGACCATTGAAGTGGGATTATCAAAATATCGTACAAGCCAATCCCGTTGCCTTCGGGTGCCTTCTCCGTCGAGCACTGGTGCTAAGCCAACTTCTCCAACGCCCATGGCACGATGGCAGTTGTTGCAACCCAGTTGACCATACACCCCCTTGCCCTTCAGGCCGGCCTCAGTCCATTCATAGAAATCGCGCACCTGTGCTGGACCCTCGGCACGCGATTGCATGACCGTCTTGCCAACCGCTGCCACTGCAATCAGCGCGGTCAAACCAAACATTACCTTTTCACCTAGTTTAAGCTTAGCCACTTTGTTTCTTCAAAAAAGTATATGGAACAATAGTTCGGAGCCTGCATAAACGATGATGCCAAGGATACCCATCGCACCCACCGAGAGAATAATTCGTTCACCCTTTTTGAGGCCCGATGCCGGTCCGACGACGTAAGCGCCCATCACCACATAAATGACGACGGAGATAACGACCAGCGTGAAGATGATTGCCGAGATTTTGTCAGCGACTTCCATGGCTTTAGGTACCTTCGGAATGTGAAGACTTAGATTCACTTTCCTTCTTCTTTTGCCAGTTGATGATCCATACAATGCCGGCGATGCCTGTCATAACAGCCATGATCTGCAACATAATAAGGTAGTAGCCCCAATCCCACCACGGCTGCTTTCCGGAAGCGCTGACGAAAGTAGTGGTGACACTGTCATAGCGCTGCCCAAAAAAGGGGAAGGTCCATAGGAAAGCCTCAAAAATGGTCACCGCCGCAATCAGGACCAGCCACCAAGGGATCTCTCCGTTGCCTTCAATAATGCCGTCGTAATCTTCATCAGAGAAGCGGCCGAAAACGATGCCCTTGTCTTCAAGTTCGTCCACCGCGGTAGTTACGCTGTCGGGTGATGTTTTTTCCATGATTTTGCTCATTTCAGACTTTCGAGGTATGCGATGAGTGCGTCCATCTCGTCATCGGTCAGGTGCAGGAAGCCGGGCATGATGGAGTCAGGCGTCACTGCCCGGGGATCGCGGTGGTGTACATAGTGCCAAGCCTTGACTTTGTTACGACTGCCGATATGCAACAAGTCTGGCGCCTTACGGTCGGAACCGAAAAGGCTGGGCGACTCGCCCTGCGCGTCACCCGCCACTGGCGGCGCACCGAAGTACTTCCAGTCCTGTGTTTGCTCGGGCAGTAGCGTGTGGCACCAGGTGCATCCTTCACGGATGAAAATTGTCTTACCCTTGCCAGCGGGTGATGCCCTGTTATCACCCTTCATCCATGGATCATGTATCGACCATCCACTATGACCCCAGATTTCCATGTTGTGCTTGGCAAGTTCGGTCGGTGGAATTTGGCTCATAAAGGTGGAGCCTGCAACCACAGTCAACGCGATCGAGGTGAAGATGGTCAGGACCACCAGCACCGTTCCGATTACATACTTTGGCATGGTACTTATCTCATGTTATTTATTGTTTAAGGGTCATGCAGCGACGACGGTGGCGGTCGCGCCCTGTGTTCTTGGCTCCAGCTTCTTTCCGTACTTAGCTGTCATGTACATGTTGTAGAGGAATATTGGCTGCGCGAAGATGATCATTGCACCAAAGATCACCCGGCCCACCATGTAAGGATGCGTCGCCGCAACCGACTGGATGTATGGAATTTCGTAGACTTTGGCAGCCCCCTGCACCAGCCCAGCTGCAGTCAGAACCGACCAGAACCCGAGAAAACCAATCGCCATCATCCAGAAATGAATTCGGGCTAGTTTCTGGCTGTAGAGCTCGCGCTTGAGCAGCTTGGGCAGTCCGTAGTAAATCGCACCAATCTCGATAAAGCTGGAAAAACCGAGCAAGGCAAGGTGCGCGTGAGCGACGATCCAATGCGATCCGTGTATGTACCAGTTCAAGGCCCGCGTTTGCTGAAAGGCGCCCTGAATGTTCAGCGGAATAGCAAACAGCACCCCCGTCAGCGCCCATTGCAGCGGAATGCTCTGGGTGAACATATACCACTTGTCTTTCATCGTCATGAGCATGTTGACTACGAAGGCCAAGGCTGGGATCATGATCAAGACGCCCGATACCGATGCAAAAGACTTCAGCCACTCTGGAATGGGCGCGGCCATCAGGTGGTGTGCACCGGGTGTCGAGTAGAAGGCCACAATCGACCAAAAGTGCAGGTGCCCGATTTTGTGGCTGTAGAGCGTGTTGCCTGAAACTTTGGGAATGATGTAGTAAGCAATGGCTGCTGACACGGGAGTGATCCAGAGGCCGAGGATGTTGTGCGCGTGCCACCAGGTCATATAGGCCTCCGCCAGGCCTGTGACGGGGAAGAAGTCGGGGACCGCGCCAATGAAATACGAAAGAATGATGAACAGCAAAGCCGCACCAAAGAACCACAAGGTCACATACATGCCATGCGCTTTGCGCGTGAGCATCGTCATCCAGATGTTGACCGCCAGCGGAACGAAAATGAACACAATGACATAGATGTCTAGTGGCCAAATCAGGTCCTGGTACTCACGGCCGGTTGTCAGTCCATTGATGAGGGTGAAGAAGACTGCGACCATACCCAGGTTCCAGGCCCAGCAGTTCCAAGTTCCCAGACGCTCGCTCCAGAGACTGCGCTTGCAAAGGGCCGGCGTCATGTAACACATGGCTCCGGCGAACGCCATGGAGATCCAGCCAAAGATCACGAAATGCACATGCACCGGGCGAATGCGGCCGAAGTGCAACCAGGGGATATCGTTGGGAAGGATGTCTGGCCAGGCCAATCGCAGAGAAGTCCCGAGGGCCATCAACACGCCAATGTTCAGCATAACAATGGCCGAAAAGAAAAAGTGCTTTGCAGCGGTTCCCTCTTCGTAGTCGTTTTCTTGCAGGAATTTCGAAATCATGCAGGTCCCTCGGTTAGGTTCGGATGTTTGTCAGGCTACTTGCCCTGTTTGACCATGACTGAGTTCATGACCCAGAAGCTAATTGCCGACAAGAGGCCTGTGCCAATACTGATCCCGAATCCCCACCACAGCAGGCCAGTCCAGGAATCGTGGTTACGCATTCCCATCAAGGGCAGAAAGGCGAGTTGGAACACCGTTCCCAAGCCTACGCCGACGATGAAGCCTGAATAGAGAAAGTTAATCAGACGGTGCATATTCTCAACCTCCGGGTTTCGGTTTTTTAAAGACTGTCAGGTAAACGTTGGCAATGAAAGTCCAGTAGCCAAAGCCCATTAGCATCGCCCCGGTGATGATCAGGATGTGGTGTATCGGTCCGACCGCCTCCAGCGCTTGCGCATACGTCATACCTGCGTGGATCATGTTGCCCTCGATCACGCCCAAGATCACCAGTGAGCTGAAGAAAATGCCCACGCCAATCGTTGATAGCCAGAACGACACCTCCGATAAAGTGGCGCTGTAGATCGGCCGAGAAAGTAGGCGCGGCATCACGTAGTAGAACAAGCCCATCATGCCCATCGTGACGCCACCCACGAGGTTGATGTGTGCGTGCGCTAAAGGGTCAATCATGTGGCCCGCTGCGCCTGCTGCGCGGATCCATTGGCCAAAACCCGGAAAAGTCTGCATCACTCCGAGTAAGGTTCCGATGAGCAGGTTAGTCACCGAGACGACGATGAATCGAATGACCAGCGGCATACGTGCGGACGGGTCTGACGTCCCCGGCGCTGGATCGTCGTATCGATCAGGCACTTGCCGGATTGGATGGGGGCTTAAGGGGCTAATGATGTTTCTCCAATTGCGCGTTGGTGCCGAGGTACCGGACAAAGGTCACGAGCTGTCTGAGCTGGTTTTCTGAGAGTTGCTTTTTCCAACCGATCATGGGTGTGCCGGGTTGCGGTTCGCCAATGAGTTGGAGCAGCTGCGCATCGCTACGGGCTCGCGTCACATGGCTTGTCAGGTTGGTTGGGCGTGGCGTCACGCGATAAGCCCACTCACCGCGTCCGTCACCGCGCGAGCCATGGCACGGCATGCAAAGTTGTACGTAGTAGACGCGACCTTGTTCAATCGATATCGGGTCGACCCCGTCCTGCAAGCTCGCGGGGTTGATCGGCGATAAAGCTACGCGCGCGTTACTGTTTATTTCGACGGTGGGATTGAGCATCGTCGCAGCAAAGGAGAATGCGCCTGCGGCAACGATGCCTGCCACCACGATCAGCCCCGTTAAGGAATAGGAAAGAGTCATTTGCCCATTCCGTCGCCGGTCGGCTTTGCATTTGCAGTACGTTCGACTTGCACTTGGGTGCGGATTTTTTCTAGGCTCCAATCGCCTCTGAACGACATCACGTAATAGACAAGTTGCCAGCGCTGGTCTTCATTGAGGTTGTCAGCATAGGACGGCATCGGGGTGCCGTCGATGCCAGTCGTGAAGGTTTGGTACACGCCACGCGGATCGCTGGCACCGACAAACTGCGAAGCGTCACTGAAATTTCGCGGTTTGATGGGCAGGCCGTTGTCGTCCTTCAGTTCATTCGCCGTCTCGCCATCGCCTAGACCGGTTGGCCCGTGGCACTTGGCGCATTGCATCTTGGCGTAAACACCCTTGCCCGCTTCCAACATGGCTCCGTCGGGCAGGGGAGGGTGGCCTATCTCGACCGCCGGTTGCTGATAGTCCTTCTCCTCCACCCATCTCGGAGACAAGCTCTTGATGTAAGCCAACACGGCCCATCTGTCGCGTTCGGGTAGGAACTTGAAAGCCGGCATGTCTTGGTCGGCCACCAGCCCGCGTGAGATGGATTTAAACAAGTCATTGTCGGTAGGCAAGGAGCCACTCGGTGTGGAACGGATCTTGAAAATGGCTGCACCGAAGTCACGCGGCATTCGCGGCAACTGGTGCGCCTTCGAGTACTTTTCGCCCAAGGTCCACACGCCACCATTGCCATCGCCTTTGACACCATGGCATCCGATACACATTCCACGGTAGACCCACTCACCGTGGACCAGCAAACCAGCATCAATAGGCGGGCTGCTTCCGACTGGCTCAATGTTTCCGATCTCCGATGAAAAATCGTAGAACGACCTCGAATGCGAAGAGCTGAAGTCCCTCTTCGCCGAAATGGCAAGGGTTACAGCCACACCAAGCGCAACTGCTACAAAAAGTACCAACGCGGTGATTGCCTTAGTTTTCAATTTCTACTCCTGCGTTCCATTAGGCGGCTGGGCACTCAGATCCACGAAATTAAAGATGTGATCGAATTCTGGAGTAATCTGATATGGGCGTCTAATCGATAATATCGATAATGAAGCGCTGAGGGGGTATGTGCCGTGTTAGCCGATATCGTGCGCGAAACGGCCTACTGACATCGCAATCCCAGGTTAGGGCGACGAGCCATGCAAACGCCTGATGCGCGTCAACCATGGACTGTTACTCCCGGCGGGTGTTGAGCGGGTGAATCATCGCCCCCCAGTTGGGTGGAATCGGTTGCAATTCAAACCACCGTCTAAGCGGCCTCGATGGCCTGGTCCATTTAGCTACTCGATAAGCGGCGCCGCGCCACCTAGGCTTATGGATTCAATAAGGTCGGGCCTGCACGTTTTTCGGTTTCCATCAAATGGCTCACTTCGAACGCATTGAAAACGAACACCGCCACGATAACAAGAACGACCACCACCAGTGCCGGTAGGACGTAACGCAAAAAGCGATTCATGGTGCGCCCTTGGCTGTTTCGTCGCCGGAAGCTGCATTCACGACGGAATGACTTTTCGGCGTGCCTCGCCACGCTAGAACGATCATCAATACGAATGGGATGAGGACGCAGCCCAGAAAAACGAAGTAGAGCGTCCACGGCACCGTGAGCGACATCTTGACATAGGTGTACCCCGTGGTCTGTGCCCAGATAGGACTAGCCCAAACTGAAGCAAAAGTCAGCGCCACGACAGAAGACCAGAAATTACAGCGACTCATACCGTCCCTCCCAACAGGCTACGGACCTGATCTTCGAGCAAGGATGTTTCCGTCTGTCCTTGGAAGATATGGCGCACTTGACCGTGGCCATCAACGACGAAGGTCCAAGGCTCCCCTTTAACGCCCCAGGCCACCCAGATATCGTTATCCTTATAGCCATCGACGTGGATAAAGGCGAAGCGTTCCCCGTATTTCTCTTCCACCATGGCAACACGGCTGAGTTGGTCGACGCAAATCGTGCAGTGTTGTGGCGTACCGAAGACTACGATAAAAGGCTTCTTCTCTGCGATCAGGTCGGCGATGCGCCAGCGGTAGAGGTTGACTCTGGTATCCATCGTCGTCACCGCTCGCCAGTCCTCCCCAGCCTTGAGCACGCGGTTATGACTTTGCGGCACGTTGTCGCCGACCTTGAGTTTTGCAGGCACCCCATACTCACTGCAAGAAATCAAGAGCATGGCCACGATAAGGAGCGTAGCGCTCCAGAGCGTTTGCTTCACTAAGGGTCTTGAAAAGAGCATAATCAGCTTTCTGGGAGATAAAAGTACTGACACTTAAGGAACCATTATGGGCGAACTAGATCTAAGCATCCGGGTTTTATTGTTTGTCTTTGGTATCGGCGGTTGCGTCGCTTTGGCTATCGTTCCGTGGACGTGCATCGGAACTGGGCTCTACGATAAAGACAAGTCTTACCAATCCTATTGAGGTAGGTTTCGCTGCAACCTCGGGGTTGCAGCAACCTGCTGGTGAGCAACCAGCCGCTCATTGCTGATGGATGTTGTACTCTGGTCTTAACGCGGCATCTTGACTGAAAAATGTACCTCCAGGCTCTGGCTCAGACCACTTGGGAGCGGACATACGGACCAACTCGCCAAACGACCTTAGCATCTTCTTGATTTGGGACCCCCTAGGCCACACGAGGCCGATGGCGCGCGCCGGACGCGGTGACGCGAAGGGCCGGAAAACCACTGTGCCAGCATAGCGCGAAAAAACTTCGTTCTGATCAACAAACTGTGGAATGACCGCAATGCCTTTTCCCACAGAGACCATACTGAGCAAGTTCGGTATGCTTGAGGCGATACGATCCTCGGGATATTTGATATTCGAGTCGCCACAGATTGCGAGCACTTGGTCATGCATGCAGTTCCTCTTTTCCAGCACCAGCAACTCGTCGCAATTCACATCTTCCACCGTAATCTCGTGGTTTTCCATCAACATGGAATGCGGTGACAGAGCCACAACGAACGACTCTTTGAAAAGTTCCATGACTTCGAAGTCGTGATTGTGTAGTGGCAATGGCAACGGTACCAACAGCGCGTCAAGCCGAAATTGACGCAATTGCTCCAACAGGTGGTCTGTATAGTCTTCGAACGGACAGATACGTAAGCCGAGGAAACGAGCGCGGAACTCCGACAGCAGGTGCGGGAACAGGAAAGGTGCAAGGGTAGGGACGCTGCCCAGTCGCACGATCCCGACCAACAAATCATTATGTTGTTTGGCCAACTGCTTTATTTCATTGGCGTTAGATATCGCTGCCTGCGCTTTCTTGAGGATTTGTTCGCCAAACAGCGTTAAGCGCACGGGATGCTTGCCTCGCTCAAAAAGCCTCACGCCAAGAAAGCCTTCCAGCTTAATGATCTGCGTGCTTAGGGTCGATTGCCCGATGCAACAAAATTCTGCGGCACGAACGAAGCTACCCTTCTCAGCCAGTGCCACCAAGTATCGAAGATCTTGTAAGGTCATAAAAAAGTCCTTAACTTTTAAAACTTTTTTATAAGTTTCAAAGGTTTTAAACTTTTAAATTTTTAAACTTTAATATTCTAAAAGCTGGTAAGTTTCAGGAATTATGGGTTAAATCGATGGCATAGGTACTATGGTTTACCCTTACCGGCATCAAACTACTGGCGGTAAGCTCCCGCATTCGGGTCCTATCAGGGTATTCAAGACGTGGAAATCGTCAACTGCAGTTTCTCTGGACTGCCCGGTGCGACCGGACCGACGCCCACACCAAAGTCCCCGGCCTGCGGCATGGCGCCAGTTGTTGCTGGGGCATTGCCGGCATCAGTCGGCGACAACGGTGGCAGACCCAGGCACTCACGCGCTTCATGCTAAACATACGCTTAGCAATTGTCCACATGTATTGAGCCAATGAATATCTGCACAGCTACCGCTCGAGTGGCCTAAGCTGTGCAGATATTCATTGGCTCAATACAATTTGAGAGTAAATTGGGCTGTCAATAGAAGATTTAAACAGCCAAGGGCGGTTGGGGTGTCGGCCAACGGATCCAGGATCATGACAATACAAGTGTTTTTCATTCGTGGTTTATTTTTACTGATAGGCTTATACGCAAGCGCTTGGGCCCAATTCGGCACGCCACTTACCCAAGCCATCGTGTCGACTCCACAAGTTCGCGCTGAATTGGTGGCGCATGCGCCAGACGGCGTGCAAGCAGGAAAAACTTTCTGGATAGGGTTGCAACTGCAACATGCCCCCGAATGGCACACCTATTGGCGTAACCCTGGCGATGCGGGTCTTCCAACGGAACTTTCTTTCACGCTGCCAGAGGGCCTTCAAGTTAGCGCAGTGCTGTGGCCTCTGCCCGAAAAAATTGCGGTAGGTAAACACACAAATTATGGGTTTGAGAAGGATGTGTTGTTGGCCGTTGCTGTTACTGTTGCTCCCACCTATCGCGCACCAATCTATAGGCAACTCGTGGTGCAATTGCGTGCCAATTGGCTGGCTTGTCGCTTGGAATGCATTCGGCAAGGAGGCGAGTTTTTACTCAAGTTGCCAACGCAAGGCAGTTTCGCCTCCCATACAAGTGCTTTTGGTTGGCTTTTGGCACAACAGCCCCTTAAACTTTCCACGGCGCAAAAGCCTGCAAAATTTGAAGGCGCTTTTTTGGTGAGTACCTTGCAGGGTTTGCCCACTAAATGGGTCGGGGAAAAGGTATCTGTTTTCCCGTTGAACCCAGATCTTTTAGAGTCCTCGACGAACCAACATCCAAAAGCCAGCCAACACTGGCAAGGCAATGTGTTGTCTGTGCGTTTACCTGTAAGCACAAGCCGTACGGAAAGTCCACAAGAAATTTCGTGGCTTTTGGTCTCTGGCGAAGGGCTGTTTAGGCAAGGAGTAGAGGTGGCTTTACCTGTCGCAGGCGGTTGGCCGACTTCATCAGCCCACGCATTTCCAAGAGCAGAGGGCACTCAGTTGAGAACTCCCTCAGCGGCAGTTGCTTCTGGTCCCTGGATTTTCAGTCTAGCGCTGGTCGGCGCTTTGCTAGGCGGCTTGGTATTAAACGCGATGCCCTGTGCCTGGCCTATCTTTGGCATCAAATTTTTGGGTTTTAGACATAACAACTCTAGCCCGTACTTCCTACGCATTTCTAGTGTCGCCTACACCCTTGGTGTTGTCGCGAGCTTTTTAGCGATCGGGGGGGGCATCATTTCTACGCGCTCCACGGATCAGGGCTGGGGGGCTCAGTTGCAGTCACCCCTTGTCATGGCTACTTTGGCCTTGCTATTGACCCTGATTGCTTTGAATTTGTGGGGGGTATTGACCATGGGCAAAGTCTTACCTTGGAACATGGCGTCTTTTCAAGCGCGCTTCCCGGTTGGCGACGTACTGCTATCAGGCGTGCTGACAATGGTCGTGGCATCGACCTTTATGGTGCCGATGATGGTAGCCACGTTTGGCTTAGCGCAGAGCATGCCTGCCTGGCAGGCCCTTTGCATCTTCGCAGGTATGGGGCTAGGACTGGCATTGCCTTACTTGCTGGCAAGTTGGGTGCCTGCTATTTCCCGTGCCATGCCCAAGCCTGGCCCATGGATTGTCACAATGCGTCATGTCTTGGCTTTCCCAGTGCTGGCCACCGCTGTGTGCTTGCTTTGGGTATTTGGCTTACAAACCAGCGTCACGCAGACCATGGTCCTGCTGGGCGGCTTGCTTGTCGCGGCGCTCGCGGTATGGCTGGGTCCATTTAGAACAACACTTGCGCGCGGTGTTCAAGTGGCGTGCTTGGCTTGTCTTTGTTGGGTTGGAATGGAGTTATTTGCGAGGCCGAGTCCCGCGCAAATGGACGCATCGCGGATGGTCGCAAGGTAGAACTATTGACAAAATCAAATTCTCTGCGCGGGTATCTATAAACACCGTCTAAGAATCGCCTGCTTTCATGCCATTCACTCTAGAATCCACTGAGTTATTGGAATTCGCTTACCCCATTTCTGACAGACCAACCAGAAGTAGCCCGAACATGAATCTGCGAAACCCTCTTTACTTTATCTGCCCCCTTTTCTCATCCTCGCTCACACGGCGATTGATGCCTCCCGGGAGGGCTATCCGAGGTCGCTCCGCTCAGCAGCGGCAGCTGAATCCGTATGGATTCTCAATAGCCTGATAGTAAGCGTATGAGAACACCACTATGGGCTTCACGGCGCAGCTGGATACCCCCAATAGGGTTTGTTCTAGCGCTGACCGGACTTGTCGCTCAGGCGCATGAATATAAAGTCGGCAACATCGCGATCGCCCATCCGCACGCTCGTCCCACCGTAGGAGGCCTGGGAACAGCAGGTGTCTACATGATCTTTAAAAACACTGGCGCAGCCGACAGGCTACTTTCTGCAACTACAGCTGCATCTAGCTCGGTGGAAATCCACAACATGAGTATGGATGGCGGCATGATGCGGATGCGTAGGCTCGATGGAATCGATCTGCCTGCCGGCGGGACAGTAGTGCTTGCGTCCGGCGGCTTACATATGATGGTGTTTGGTCTGAAGGCGCCCTTGCGCGCTGGAGCATCCTTCCCGCTTGAACTGCGCTTCGAGAATGCAGGCAAGGTGTTGGTCCAAGTCAACGTTGAAGCCAATAGCGCCGCTACAAACCAGAATCACAAGCACTGAGCCGGCGGCCTAGTGAATGATGATGGTTTCCCAAGCGTAAAAATTCTTGGTTTTGACCGCATCACTGGCGCGCTTTTTTGTGTGGCTCGTAGGGTATCCGGGCCTATAAACCTCACGGCCACACCTCGCTGCCACGATGTTGCCGTTGGGATGTTTATTCTTTAGGTTGAGTGCTTGATCTTGCAAAGGCGTATTCTCATGAAAACCCTCCTGCTTGCAATTTTGTTTTTCTTCACTAGTTCTGCATGGGCTGAGTGGATCACCATTGGCGAGAATGACGTCGATACCCTGTATATCGATTTCGCCAGCCTGCATCCCAATGGAAAAATACGAAAAATCTTAGAGCTTCAAGACTTCAAGCAGCGCGGCAAAGGAGGAGAAATGTCCGTCCTCACCAGATCTGAGTACGATTGTGAGAAGTTGTCTTACCGAGTACTAGCGGTAATCACCTATGCCGGTGCTATGGCAGCGGGTAAGAAGCTATCCACCAAAACCAAAAGCTCCAAAACTTGGGTTTTAGTGATACCGCAAACCGACAGCGAAACAGTGTTCGAAACGGTCTGCGCTCAGTAGATCATTGCAAGGTAATGCAGCGCTCCAGCTCAGCGCGCCAACGCTGCACCGGGCACCGAGTGATTTGCGCGCTGTGCGTTGAAACAAAACTCTGCGTATAGTCAAACGCTGTCGCCCCCGCTTTGACGCTGCCGATCACGTCGGCCTCCCATGCCGGTTCGCACCCGCTAAGCGAACAAGTCGCCCTGCGGTGATGGTAGGTCGGATACGCGGGGCGCTTTTGGGTTGCGCCTCGGACCCGAGGTCGGCAGGCCGCTCTTGCGTGAGCCGTGTCGGGCCTGCACATCCGCCGCCTCCAGCCGGGCGTTTGGTGTTTTGCGCAACCCGTACATCCGGTCTTTGGCGGCTTTCATGGCAGCCTTGTCCTCCACGATGGGCAAAGGATAGTCTGCGCCCATGAGGCACCCGGCCATTTGTTGCACGCTCAGGTCCATCTTCCAAGGTTCTGCCAAATAGGGAAGCGGTACTTTGGCAAGTTCAGGCACCCAGCGACGAATAAACAAGCCCTGTGGGTCCTGGTCTTGTGCCTGTTTGGTGGGCGAATAAATCCGCAGTGTGTTGATACCCGTGGTGCCGCTTTGCATCTGCATCTGGCTCCAGTGAATACCTGGCTCGTAGTCGAGAAATTGGCGCGCCAAAAAAAGACCGGTTTGTCGCCAGTGCAACCACAAATGGTAGCTGGCAAAGCTGACCAGCATGGCCCGCATGCGAAAGTTCAACCAGCCTGTAGCCAGTAGCGAGCGCATGCAGGCATCCACCATGGAATAGCCGGTGCGACCTGCGCACCAGGCGTCAAAGTGCTTGTTGTTGAAGGCGTCCTCCCGCAAGCCATCGCACACGCGGGCGAAATTGCGAAACTCGATGTCGGGCTCATCTTCGAGCTTTTGCATGAAATGACAGTGCCAGCGCAGTCGCCCTGCAAAGCCGCGCAGCGCATAAGCCATCTCCCGTGCAGGCGTATTGCCGATCGCCAACTCGGTGGCTTGGTGTACGGTGCGCAGGGAAATAGTTCCAAACGCCAGATGCGGGCTCAAGCGGCTGCAACCCTCTTCAGCGCTTAAGGGGCTTGAGAGCGCCTTTCGGTACCCGTAGCCGCGAACCTGCACAAAGCTGCTGAGGGTGCGCCGCGCGGCCCGCTCGCCGGCAGTTTGTAAGGTTTTGCCATGCGGTGACAGCCCCAGACTGGACAGCGTGGGCAGAGCAGGCTGGTCTAGCGCCAGCGCTGCGGTAAATTTGCCGTCTAAAAGGTGCAAGGGCGCGTCCATCCGCGCCTGCCAGCGCTTGGCCCATCCTGCACGGTTGCGCAAGCCCCGTGTGACACCAGTTTGCTCGAATTGTTGCCAATTTACGCCTGTTGATAGGCACCAAAGGGCGACTTGGCGGTCGCGCGCGTAGGACCAGGCCGCTCCTGTCTCCTCGTGGCTCAGCAGGTGCGTGAAAGCCACCTCGCGGTGCAGTTGGGCCAGCACCGCTACCGCGGAGCCCACGCGCACCAGCAGCGGCAAGCCGCGCTCGGCCAGGGCTGTGCGTAACTCGCTAAGGCAGGCCAGCGCGAAGTCGACATGGCTGGCATCACAGTCGGGGCTGCTGAGCCACTCAGGTTCGATGACAAAAACGGCGAGTGCGTCTGGGTGCGCGCGTGCAGCCACCAAAGGCGCATGGTCATGCACCCGTAGATCGCGCTTAAACCACACCAGTGCCCGTTGCAATGTCAAGCTGCCAACCCCTAGGGCCGCGTATGGGTGGCGCGGTGACGTAAAAAAACGGCACCGCGTAGCGCTGCATGCTTGGTGCGGCGTCCGGTCACCCGCATGCGCCACATCCGAAAAGAGGATGGCTTGAGATGCTTGCGCATCAGATCAATCACCCCGGATTCATTCAAGCCGAACTGCGCCTCTATCGCTTCAAATGCGGTTCTGTCCTCCCAGGCCATTTCAATAATTCGGGAGATGCAGCCTGCAGACAGTGCAGCCGCGCCGGCCTCTGACCTTCGAGTCATCGAAAGTTTCATAAGAGCTGGCCTAAGGCAGCCGCTATGGGGCTGCCGGGACATCGTTCATACACTGACATAGGAATAGATTTTGCTGTCATTCGTGAAAAGCAGTGCGCTGGCGGGCTATTTTTCTTCAGGAATCAGGGGCTTACCAGTTGCAGGTCAAAAGCACGCTCCAGCAACCAGATGAACGCCACCAGCATAGTGAGCCGTTTTTTCAGTGTTTCCAATCGGGTCGGACTGAAAAATCAAGTGGGCGAGGGTGATTTCACTTGTATCGGATCGCTTGTCCTCGTCTTTGGAATGTCTGCGGCGATTGACCTTGCGCTTTCGCTGCGCAGGGCAGATCTAGACCAGGGTCAGATGCTTACCATGGTGACGATGGGGGTACTCGTTTGAATCAGTTCTTCCAAGAGTGACATCGCGTCTTTTGCCGTAGCTGAGTAGGGATCAAATTCAGGATGCGCCATCTGCACCATGGGATCGTCTTTAGACAAATAAACAAGCGCCATAGACCATTGACCAAATCGCCGACTTTCAATCTCTTCAATGGATAACAATTGAACGTTTTGATGGTGGCGATCTGCCATGATTTGCGAATACAAAGTATTTACTCGCGTTCGTTCGCCTTCTAAAACTTGCATCCATAAGCCTGAGCCTTGGCATAAAACACCCGTAATATCTAGCTTTTTGTTATTGGCGCTAGATTTTTCTAAAATCGACGTGGTGACTGTCGTGGTAATGGGGCCTACTGATTGGCTGACATACAAAAGGCGTACGAGCATATTGGGCTCCTTTTAGAAACTGATAACTCAATGCGTAGGTGGTATCTTTTGCTGGTTGCTCAACTGATACTACCGCATGTCACCGCGGCGTGTTCTATCTTCCGAAAATTGAGGCGCTTAAACGTACTACCATAGCTTGACGAGGCGACGGGCTTCGAGTCGGCCACACGTCTGTGCGCAAACAGCCAGAAAATGATCAGCCTAATTTAGACACTTTGATGAGCCAGCAGACTCTTCCTCCTACTCCTTTGCCTGCTGCTGATACAGCACAACGCCGCCTGGTGCAGGTGTTGTTTGTTGGTGTCTTCATGGCAGCACTCGATTCAGCCATCGTGGGGCCGGTGCTGCCGGCATTGCGTGCATCCTTTGGTATTGACAACCGTACTGCCGGACTGCTGTCTACCGTTTTTTCCCTAAGCTCGATGTGCAGCACGGCGCTGATGGCTTACTTCAGCGACCGCCATGGTCGCCGTCCGGTGTATCTGGCCAGCGTGGCGTTTTTCGCCATCGGCTCGCTGTGCATCGCCGCTGCCCCCAGCTTTGACCTGCTGCTGATCAGCCGCGCCATCCAGGGCATCGGTGCAGGGGGCATTGCGCCGGTGGCCAGTGCTGTGATTGGTGATGTGTTCACAGCCGAGCGGCGGGGCCGTATTTTGGGGCTGATTGGTGCCACCCACGGCATGGCCTTTGTGCTGGGGCCACCACTGGCTACCTTGCTCACCTCCACGCTGGGCTGGCGCTGGCTGTTCTTGGTGAATATTCCCGTCGCGCTGGTTGTG
>CANNEW010000014.1 GCA_947503685.1 Comamonadaceae bacterium
ATGCGCGCTGGCCGTTACCGGCATCGCCGGGCCGGGCGGCGGCAGTGCGGACAAACCGGTGGGCACGGTTTGGTTTGCCTGGGCCACGCCAGGCGGCGTGCATAGCGAGTTGCAGCTTTTAAACGGGGACCGCACGCAAGTGCGCAGCGCTACCGTGCAGCACAGCTTGGCCGTGCTGCTGTCCTTGGTGCAAGCGACCCCGGCGCCCTGAGACTGCTTTTTGCCATCAAGTTCGCATGGATCGCCACGCCACTGCGCGCCTCGGGATGACGCAGTTTTGCGCATCTGCGTGGCTTTTTAGCGCAGCACCTATGGAAAAAGCGCGCTTAACGCATGCATGATGTACTTGCCGGGTTTGCCACCAGCTTGGCTTTGATAGTGGCCATCGGCTCGCAAAACGCTTTTGTTTTGCGCCAGGGCATCGTGCGTGAACATGTGCTTGCGCTGGTGGTTTTTTGCGCGCTGTCCGATGCGCTGCTCATCATCGCTGGTGTCGCTGGTGGTGGCGCGCTGGTGCAGCAATATCCGGTGGCTTTGGAAGTAGCGCGTGTCGGCGGTGCGCTATTTTTGGCGGCTTATGCGCTGTTTGCCGCGCGCCGCGCCTTGCGACCGGCGGCCTTGCTGCCGCTGGAGGCGCCAGGCTTGTCTTTGCCCGCTGCCTTAGCAACGTGTTTTGGCTTTACGTTTCTCAACCCGCATGTGTATTTGGATACGGTGGTGCTGCTGGGTGCCGTCGCTACCCAGCGCGGCGAGGCCGGGCGCTGGTGGTTTGCACTGGGCGCGGCCAGTGCCAGCCTGTGCTGGTTTGCCGCCCTGGGTTTTGGCGCCCGTTTACTGCGCCCGGTGTTTGCCCGGCCTATGGCCTGGCGCGTGCTCGATGCCTTCATCGCCGCGACTATGGCCGGTCTTGCGCTGATGGTATGGTTCGGGCATGGAGGCGTGCCGACAGGTGTTTGATAAGGAGTCGCTGCTATGCTGAATTTCTTCCATTCGGTTTTTCCTATGCGCTATCTGGCTTTTACGCTGTGCGCCATCGGTTTGCTGCTGTCTTTGCTGGTCTGGGTCGGTGGTGGACATGTGTTGCCGGTGCTGGTGTTTGCCTATTTGGTCGGTACGGGTTTTCATGATTTATGGCAAAGTAAGCGCGCTGTTCTGCGCAATTACCCGGTTATTGGGCATATGCGGTTTTTGCTGGAGTTCATCCGGCCCGAAATCCGCCAGTACTTCATCGAAAGTGAAAACGAGGCAGCGCCTTTTTCGCGCGCGCAGCGCTCTTTGGTGTACCAGCGTGCCAAGGGCGATTCTGATAAACGGCCTTTCGGCACCCAGCTCGATACCCACGCCACGGGCCATGAATGGATGACGCATTCGGTGGCGCCCACTACGCTGGCCTCACACGACTTTCGCATCACCATCGGGCCGCATACCGCGCAGCCTTATAGCGCCAGTGTGTTCAATATTTCAGCCATGAGTTTTGGCGCGCTCAGCGCCAATGCCATTAGCGCGCTCAACGCCGGTGCCAAGCGCGGCGGTTTTGCGCACGACACCGGCGAAGGCTCTATCTCGGTACACCACCGCAAACATGGCGGCGATCTGATCTGGGAAGTGGCCTCGGGCTACTTCGGTTGCCGCAATGACGACGGCACATTTAATGCCGAGAAATTCAAGACCAATGCGCGTGACCCGCAAGTCAAGATGATCGAGATCAAGCTCAGCCAGGGCGCCAAGCCTGGCCATGGGGGCGTGCTGCCTGGCCCCAAGGTGACGCCCGAAATTGCCGAGGCGCGCGGCGTGCCGGTGGGTGTGGACTGCGTCTCCCCGGCCTCGCACAGCGCGTTTGGAACGCCGACAGAATTGATGCATTTTGTGGCCCGCTTGCGCGAACTCTCGGGCGGCAAACCCACGGGCTTTAAGCTCTGTATCGGCCACCCCTGGGAATGGTTTGCCATGGTCAAGGCCATGTTGCAAACCGGCATCACACCAGACTTCATCGTGGTCGATGGCACCGAGGGTGGCACCGGCGCAGCGCCCTTGGAATTTATCGACCACGTGGGCTCGCCTTTGCAAGAAGGCTTGATCCTGGTACACAACAGCTTGCGCGGCGCCGGCTTGCGTTCGCAGGTCATGATCGGCTGCGCTGGCAAGGTGATCAGCGCCTTTGATCTGGCGCGCCTGATGGCCTTGGGCGCCAACTGGTGCAATAGCGCGCGCGGCTTTATGTTCGCCATCGGTTGCATCCAGGCGCAGACTTGCCACACCGGCCACTGCCCAACCGGCGTGACCACGCAAGACCCGCTGCGCCAGCAGGCGCTGGTGGTGGGCGACAAGGCCGAGCGCGTCTATCACTTCCATCAAAACACCTTGCATGCCTTGAAAGAATTGGTGCAAGCGGCCGGAGTGCAACACCCCAACGAGATCAACGCCCACCACATCGTGCGCCGCACCGGCGACCACACCGTGGACAGCCTGGCCCATGCCTTGTTGCGCGAAATCCCCGAAGGAAGTTTGCTGCATGACACGCTTGACAAGCTGCCCATGGTGTACCAACACCACTGGCTCAAGGCCAGTGCGGACAGCTTTGCTTTGCAGGCAGCGGAAGCTGAAATTGCATAGCATTTGCAATACAATCAACCTATGAAAACCGCCACGCTCCCCCCCATCCGTGTCGCCCCTGATTTCCGGGTAGAGCTTGAAGGTGTGCTCGAACAAGGGGAGTCCTTGTCGCAATTCGTTGAAAACGCGGTGCGCTCCACGGTAGCCAAGCGTAAGAACCAGGCTGAGTTCATCCGACGTGGCATGGCTGCCATCGACGCGACCCAGCGCGATGGCAGCGGCATCCCGGCTGAATTGGTGATTGCCAAGCTGGAGGCCAAGCTGGCCGCTGCTAGGAAGCTAAAGGCCGAGCGCGGCGCATGATCTACCGGGTCTTGGTCAGCGAAACGGCAGCCCAGGATTTAGAAGAACTGTTTGACTTCGCATTGCAACGTGAATTGGACAGTGAAACGGGCGACCTCGACAACCCTGACAGGGCTGTGAAAGCGATCAAAAACGGGATCGTATTTTTGACTACGTCACCCTTTGCCTGCCGAAAGGTGGGAGACAGTTCTTTCATTCGTGAACTGGTCATCCCGTTTGGCCACACCGGATGCGTCGCGCTATTTGAGATTGTGAATAGCAACACCGTCATCATCGGTGCTATTCGCCATCAGCGGGAAGACGATTACCACTGAGGCGCGGGGCGCTGTTGGCAGGTTGTCAACGGACACTTATAGAGCGATAGTTTTAGTTCAAACTGTGTGACTTTCCTGGATCTTTAAATGGAAATGATGGAACTATTGAAGGGTCACTGCCGCCAGCGGTTTTACGCACGCAGCGGGTGTAGAGGTCGTGGCCGCTGAAGTCGGAACAGTGACGCTGGACCTAGCCAAGAAGCCTGAGCTTTTGCAGTTCAGTGGATCTTTCCACGGCGGTGTGCTTGCGGGCCTGGCCGACCATTGCGCAGGCGCCGCAGCAACTACGTCCCTGGCCCAGGCAAGATTGCAGTTACCGTGTATTTGCACATCAACTATATGGCGCCAGGCAATGGCGAGAAGATCACAGCCACGGCCCAATGCGTCCAGACCGGAAGCACCTTGTGCGTGGTATCGGTCTCTGTGTCCCCTTCAAGCGGCGGTGAGGCAAAGGTATGCGCAATCGCCACGGTCACTTTACGAGTGGTCGATATGCCGACTATGGGGAAACGCGCTGAAAAAGGGCCACAAATACTCACATAACGCAACTTGATTGCATCTATAATTTAATTGCAACTCAGTTGCATTTATTTTGGATGAGACGTGGCTTCTGTACTTTCTACTAACCTGGCGATTTCCCGCTCAGCGCTGGCCGCTGGTGACCCAATTGACGCCTTGCTCTCAGCCCACGGCTTGCGCCGCACTTCCGCTGCCCGCTTGGTGCTGGGCTGGCTGCTGGCGCACCCAGATACCAGCTATACCCATGCCCAGTTGCAAGCGGCGTTGTCCGATGACCGGGCTACCGTTGATGCGGGGCGTTTGGACCGCGTGACCCTGTACCGCCTAATTGACCGCCTGACCCAAGTGGGCTTGCTGCTGTGCCGGGTGGATAGCCAACGGGTGCGCCGTTACCAGGCCATGCCGCCTAGCGTGCAGACGATGCCGCACTTTGAGTGCCAAAGCTGCCATAAAGACAGCCCACTTTCGGGCGCGCTTAAAGCCAATGCGCATGACCTGGAACGTGCCGCACAAACCGCACTGGAAGCCTTGCAAGCATTGGGCTACCAGGGTATGAGTCTGGATTTTGCGGTGCGTGGCGTCTGTGCAGACTGCGCCGCTCCTGCCGCATCAAAACCCGGAGCCGCCGCGTGATTCAAACCCGCAAATTGACATACACCTATAGCGGCGGCACCGCTCAGTGGCCCATCTGGCAGCAATAAATCCATCGTGGCAGTGTTCTTGAACTTTTACAAACGACGTAATTTATGAAAAAAATGCTCTTAGTCCTTGCTGCGCTTTTGCTCACAGCTACGTTCTCCAATGCTGCGGAAAGTGAGAAGGAAACCAAGGAAGACATCGCCAAACACCGCGCCATCGCCGCCGCGCATGAGGCTGCCGCCAAGTGCCGCGAAGCCGGCAAGGGCGAAGACGTTTGCAACAAAGAGCTGGCAAAAGCGTGCAAAGGCATTGCCATTGGCAAGTTCTGCGGCATGAAGCACGCACACTGAGCCAACTCCATGGCGTGGTTGAAATTCATGGTAGGCGGCAGATGGCATATCGGTTTGCTGGGCCTGACTTTGGTGCTTGCGCAAAGCATCGGGCTGATCCATGGCATTGCACACGCGCCCCTTCTCACCCAAACGCATGCTGAGCATGCAAGCGATGCACCGCACAGCTTTGTCGAGCATCTATTTGGTGACCACCAAGACCAGGACGGCAATGCAAAGTGCCGTCTGTTCGACCAGAGTAAGCACCTCGATGGTCTTTGCGATATCTCTGCGGTGGTATTGCCCACGCACTTGGCAGCAGCCATTCCTGTTGCGTTCACGGGCCTCGCTACTATCCCCTGGTTTGCGACGTTTCACGCTCGCGGCCCGCCTTCCTTCCGTTGATCTTCTGAGTCAGTTATTTCCGCCTCGCAGGTAGCGCAGGCGGCGTTATTCATTTTTCAACGGAATTACCATGAAAAAATCTTCTTTGGCGCTGCTCGCGCTCGGCACGTTCTCAAGCGCGACTGTCTTTGCCCAGACCGCATCCCCTTCGACGCTAGCGCCAGTCACCATCACCGGCAACCCTCTGGGCGCGACGGATTTGATAGCACCTGCCGCACAGTACTCGGGCGTAGAGCTGCTGTTTCGCTCACAGACCACGATTGGCGAAACGCTGGACGGCACTCCTGGTGTGGCCAGTACCTATTTCGGCCCTAACGCCAGTCGCCCCATCATTCGCGGGCTCGATGGTGACCGCGTGCGCATTCTGAGTAACGGCGGCTCGGTCGCTGATGTATCCAGCCTGAGCTATGACCATGCTGTTACCGCCGACCCGTTGAGCGTTCAGCGAATAGAGGTTTTGCGTGGCCCTGGCGCCTTGCTCTATGGAGGCAACGCCGTAGGCGGTGTGGTCAATGTGCTGGACAGCCGCATTGCACGCGAAGCGCTTTTTGATGCCAAAGGCGGCGTCATTGGCAAGGTCGATCTCGGTGCGGCCACGGGCAATGCCGAAAGGAGCGCAGCGCTGATGCTCGATGGCGGTAATGACCGCTTTGCCTTACATGTCGATGCCTTTGAGCGTACGACCGACGATCTTGCCGTGCCCGTTGACCTGGCTTGCAGCAAGCCGGGCGCATCAACTGTTGCCCGCGCCATTTGCAACTCTGCTAGCAGCACCCGTGGCGCGGCCGTGGGCGGGAGTCTTTTCTTCGCCAAGGGCTACTTGGGGGCCTCCGTAAGTCAGTTCTCAAGCAACTACGGCACAGTTGCAGAAGATGAGGTGACCATCGACATGAAATCCCAACGCTACGCCATTGATGGTGCGCTGCAAAGTCTGGAAGGTCCGGTGCAAAGCATCAAACTGCATTGGGGCCAGAGTGACTACGCGCACACGGAGTTTGAAGGCGCAATGACCGGCACCGTATTCAAGAGCAATGGCCAAGACTTGCGACTAGAGGCGCGCCACGCCCGGCTCGGACCGTTGGAGGGAGTGATTGGGATGCAGGTGGAGACCTCCGACTTCTCGGCCGCTGGCGAAGAGGCATTCGCACCCTTTAGCCAGACCCGCCAGACTGCGGCATTTATGTATGAAGAGCTGGGGTTCCGATGGGGCCGCGTCAGTGGCGGTGCCCGCTTGGAGAATGTGGAGGTGCAGTCGTATGGCAATCCGGACGTAGATCGCTTTGTGGTCGGCACACGCAGCTTTCAGCCCGGCAGTTATGCGCTTGGAGCACTCTGGAATGTCGCACCCACTTGGCAACTGACCAGCAACCTGGCCTACAGCCAACGCGCCCCGAAAGACTACGAACTGTTTGCCAACGGAGCGCACATCGCCACCAATGCCTATGAAATTGGCGATCCCAGCCTAGGGCTGGAAAAGTCGACCAATTTGGACATCGGTGCGCAATGGAAAAACGGAGCCAATCGTTTTGCCGTTAGCGGCTTTGTTAACCAGTTCGACAACTACATCGCTCAAGTAGCGACCGGCGTTCAGGAGGGTGGCTTGGATGCCTATGTATACGCGCAGGTCAAGGCAGAGTTCACCGGCCTGGAGGCCAGTTCCAACTTACGACTGCTGGAAGGCGGCCAAACACTGGATTTGGAATTGCGCGGTGACACTGTGCGCGCCCGTAACAGCAATACGGGACAAGCGCTACCGCGCATAGCACCCATGCGATTGGGCGCGACCTTGGTCTGGGCACAGGGGCCGTGGACTGCGCGACTCGGAGCCAACCATTCGGCGGCACAAACCGATGTCCCAGACGGGCAGAACAGTACCAAGGCCTACACGCTGTGGAACGTGTCGGCGGCTTATTCCATGAAGGTAGGCCCAACGCAGGTCCTGTGGTTTGCCAAGTTGGAAAACATCACAGACGCATTGGCGTACTCTGCTAGCTCCATCCTGACGCAAACTGCGCCCGGCAAGGCACCTATGCCCGGGCGCACGGCGAAGTTGGGCGTGCGCTGGAGCTTTTGAAGTTTTTCATGCGGGGCTTGGGACTAAACACTCAGTCCACGAAATAAGCAGCCAGAGAGCTGCAATTTCCAATACCGGCAAACGCTACGCAGTTGTCGGTCCCAATCCAAATACGATGCCGGACACCAATGTCGGCTTCAGGGTCGGCAGTTCAGACATGTGTAGGACCGCTGTAGATCGGAAGTCGGCATTCACGGAATTCCAATCTATTCGGCAAAAATGCCCTGATTGGCCTGCCCGCTCTCAAGCCCGGCGGGCCAGCAGCCTTAAGTTCCAGGTATCAACCACCCTGCGCCCGAATCTTCTTCACCAGCGCGGTAGTCGAGTAGCCCGACACAAAAGGCAGTGCCAGCGCCTTGCCGCCCCAGGAATGCATCAGCGCCGTTTCGGGCAACACCTCCATGTTGTAGTCGCCGCCTTTGACCAAAATATCCGGGCGAATTTCAGCGATCAGCGCTTGTGGGTTGTCTTCGCCAAACCAGGTGACCAGGCTGACTGCCTCTTGGCTTGCCATGACGATGGCGCGGTCCACTTCATTGTTTAGCGGGCGGTCAGCACATTTTGAGGTCTGCCAAGGTAATCATTAGCAGTTTGGGGTCCAAAGGGGAGGACTCAAAGCCCATGTGTTCGTAAAAGCGCTTGGCATCATCGGACAAGGCTTGCACTGTCATACCCCGAATGCCAATAACGTCGGCCGCCTGGAGGATGCGCAACGCAGCATCGCGCACCAGCGCTCGGCCCAAGCCCCGCCCGTGCTGACTGCTGTCAACGCCCAATCGCCCCAGAACAACAACGGGAATGGGGTCGGGCATGTTTCGGCGCAAGCGGCCAGTGGCTTCGTTGCACGTTACGGCGCCAGAAGCGATGGCGTAATAGGCCACGACTTGATCGCCTTTGCCAACCACGTAGGTTCGTGAGGCACCTTGAATTTGGTTCTTGAGCGCACGAAGCTTGAGCCATGCGTCCAGACTTTGCACACCGCAAGAAAATTGCTCAGTCTGGTGCTGCGCTAACAGCGGCACTGGCGCCAGGACCTGCATCGATCACCGCTCCCACGGCGGTGTAGTTTGCATAGTTTTAAGCAGGCGTGCATTCGGTTTTGGCGGCATGTCAAGCCTCGCCAAGAATTGCGCGTAGGCCTCAGGACTTACCGAAAAAATGACCTGGTCAAGTAATGCATCTTCCGCAGCAAGCCGGGCCGCTTCCAAAATGAAATCCGTGCGGTTCTTGCCGCGTGTCTTGGCTGCACGATCAATCAGATTGCGCTCTTCGGGCTTGATGCGGATGTTGAGGGTTTCGCGTTTGACTTCGAGTTTGGCCTGCATGCAGTTCTCCCCTGACAAAACCCCATGTTAGCATGATGTAATGACAATGTCATTTGCTATCCCCGATGCCGGTGTCGACCAAGAGCGGCCATAAATGAATGGCCGCTTTTGGGGGAGGTCATGCCATCAACTTTCTGTATTGAATGAAGCCGCTCTTGTCGGCGATCTTGTCGTAAAGGTGCATGGCATCGGTGTTGGTCTCGTGGGTGAGCCACCAGACGCGGCTGCCGCCCTGCGCTTTTGCTGCCGCGTATACATGCTCGATTAAAGCCCGTCCCACGCCTTTTCCGCGCAGTTCTGGAGTGGCGAAAAGGTCTTGCAGGTACACGTAGTCTCCCGAAGTCCAGCAACTGCGGTGAAAGATGTAATGCACCATGCCCACCAGTAAGCAGTCTTGTTCGGCCACGGCACAGTACATGGGCTCGGCAAGGTCCAGAAAGCGCCTCCAGGTTTGCTGCGTCACAGCCTCAGGAATGTTAGTTTTGTAAAAAGCCTGGTAGCCCTGCCAAAGCGGGAGCCACTGCGCATAGTCTTGCGCTTTTACAAGTCGAATAATCATACCAAGGCCCTAAGCGCCCTGCGCCCGAATCTTCTTCACCAGTGCAGTAGTCGAGTAGCCTGACACAAAGGGCAGTGCCAGCGCCTTGCCGCCCCAGGTGTGCATAAGTGCCGTCTCGGGCAACACATCCATGTTGTAGTCGCCGCCTTTGACCAAAATATCCGGGCGGATTTCAGCGATCAGCGCTTGTGGGTTGTCTTCGGCAAACCAAGTGACCAGGGTGACCGCCTCCTGGCTTGCCATGACGATGGCGCGGTCCATCTCATTGTTGAGCGGGCGGTCCTCGCCTTTACCTAGGCGGCGTGTCGAGGCGTCGGTGTTGAGCGCCACGATCAGGCTGCCGCCCAGCGCGCGGGCTTGCGCCAGATAGACCACATGGCCGCGGTGCAACACGTCAAACACGCCGTTGGTAAACACCCAGGGCCGGGGCAAGTGGGCCAAGGTCGCGGCTAAGACGCTGCGCTCGCACAGTTTGTCCAGCATAGCTGGCGGTGCAGCGGCAGGGCCAGCGTCGCTCATGCCCCTTGACCGCCCGGCTTGCCCGGCTCCAGGGTGCTTGCTAGCTCGCGCGCTAATTCTTTGCGGTACTTATTGAGTTCCTGCACGGTGCCAAAGCTGCGTTCCATCAAAAGGCTCATGTTGTGCAGTATGCGCTCTATCACTTTATTTTCCCAGACGGCGTCGAAATCAATTTGCTTGTCCAGCCAGTGCTCCAGCCAGTCTGGGTTGGGCAGACGGGCCTGTACGGTGTCGTTCGGAAACAGCGCTTTGTTCACATGCAAATTGGTCGGGTGCAGGGCCTGGCTGGTGCGCCGCGCGCTGGCCATGAGCACGCCCACTTTGGCAAACGCGCTTTTGGCTTCCACCCCCACGTTTTGGATTGCGCGCTTCATGTACTTCAAGTAGGCGCCGCCGTGGCGCGCTTCGTCCTGGCTTAAGCGGGTGTATATGGCTTTGATCACTGGTTCGGTATGCCATTCGCTGGCGCGGCGGTACCAGTGGTTGAGGCGAATTTCGCCGCAAAAGTGCATCATCAAGGTCTCTAGCGCCGGAGCCGGGTCAAACTCAAAGCGCACGTTGTGCAGCTCGGCCTCGGTGGGCACCAGCTCGGGCCGAAAGCGCCGCAGGTACTCCATGAGCACCAGGGAATGCTTTTGTTCCTCGAAGAACCAGATGGACATAAAGGCCGAAAAGTCGCTGTCGCCGCGGTTGTCGCGCAAAAACATCTCGGTGGCCGGCAGCGCCGCCCACTCGGTTATCGCATTCATTTTGATGGTGGTGGCCTGCTCGTCGGACAGCGCCGCCGGGACAAAACTGGCCCAGGGGATGTCACGTTCCATGTCCCAGCGGACGGATTCCAATTGTCTGAAGAGTTCCGGGTAGAGCATGCGGTGCTTTCTGTGACCTTTAATTTTAGGCGGGCAAGCCAGGTTTGAGCTTTCTGGGCCACACCGGTCGCATGGCTGTACCTGCTGCCCATTGCTGACCCATACTAACCAATTTAGATATGAAACGAGCAAATATGAAATGCGACTACTCAGTCGCGCTGATACTGTATAGTAACTCGACTGGAGAAACACTTATGAAGGTAGCCGTCATTGGCTCAGGAATTTCCGGGCTGGCTGCCGCGCACAGGCTAACTGGTCTAGCCGATATCACCTTGCTGGAAGCGGGTGATTATTTTGGCGGACACACGCATACGGTGGACATCACCCTGGACACGCCCACCGGCCCACGCACCCACGGCGTGGACACCGGTTTTCTGGTGTTTAACGATCGCACCTATCCGCAATTAATAGCCTTGCTCGCTGAACTGGGGGTGCCCTCGGCCGATTCGGATATGTCTTTTTCGGTGCAAACCGCTGCGAGCGCGGATGACCCGGCGCTGGAGTGGTGTGGCACTTCCTTGGACGCAGTGTTTGCCCAGCGCAGCAACCTGCTGCGGCCACGCTTTTGGCGTATGCTGCTTGACGTGGTGCGCTTTAACAAACTCGCTACCGGTCTGGCGCTGCGCAATGCCGATGCCGAACTGGTGCAGCCACTGGGCGATTTTTTGCGCCAGCACGGCTTTTCCCGGGAGTTCGAGGACTGGTACCTCCTACCCATGCTGGCCTGTATCTGGAGCTGTCCTACCGACCAGATGCTGGCTTTCCCGGTAGCCACCATGGTGCGTTTTTGCCATAACCACGGCCTGATTGCGCTGACCAATCGGCCCCAGTGGCGCACCGTACCCGGTGGTGCGCGCCAGTATGTCGAAAAAATTCTGGCCGGCATCGCGGACAAACGCTTGCGCGCGCCGGTGCAGTGGATAGAGCGCTTGGCTGATGGCGTGTTGGTGCATGTGCAAGGCCAAACCGAGCGTTTTGATAAAGTGGTGATCGCCACCCATAGCGACCAGGCTCTGGGGCTGATGGCCGATGCCAGCGGCCTGGAGCGCCAGACCTTAAGTGCCATCCGCTACCAGCCCAACCAAGCGGTGCTGCATACCGACGCATCGGCACTGCCACGCCGTAAAAAAGCCTGGGCCGCGTGGAATTACCAGCGCACGGCCAGGAGCGTAGATGGCGAAACGGGTCCACGTGTCTGCCTGCATTACCTGCTTAACATGTTGCAACCTTTGCCTTTTAGCCAGCCGGTAGTCGTCTCCCTCAACCCTGCGCAGGAGTTAGACCCCGCCCTCGTGCATGGCCGCTTTGACTATGCGCATCCGGTGTTCGATCTGGCAGCCACACAGGCGCAAAAACGGCTGCCCGACATTCAGGGCGTGCGTCACACCTATTTTTGCGGCGCATGGACCGGCTATGGCTTCCATGAAGACGGTCTGAAGTCTGGCCTGGCCGTGGCTGATGCCTTAAAGCCTTTGCTGGCCCACGCAAGATGAATAGGGCCGCTGCGCAAACAATGATTGGGTTTGGCCAGGTGCGCCACATCCGGCTTGCGCCCAAGCACCACGCCTTTACCTACCCGACCTACTTCCTGATGCTGCCCATGCGCAGCTTGCAAGGCGCCCCTGGTGACTTGCCGCGCAATCGGCGCGCAGCCCTGAGCTTTTACGACTGCGACCACGGCGATGGGCGCGGCCCGCAGCAAGGCGGCGCCTTGGCCTGGCTGGAGGAATTGCTGCGCAGCGAAGGCATCACCGATGCCGATGGTGAAATCTGGCTGCATTGCTACCCGCGCGTTTTGGGCTTCACTTTCAAGCCGGTCAGCTTTTGGTATTGCCACCGCGCAGACGGCAGCTTGCGCGCCGTGCTGGTAGAGGTGAACAACACTTTTGGCGAACGGCATTGCTATTTGCTGTCCCACGCGCGTTTTGGCGTCGAGCAGCGGGCGGACAAGGTATTGCATGTATCACCGTTTTGCCCGGTGCAAGGGCAGTACCGCTTTCGCTTTATGGTCAATGCCCAAGGCGACCGCACCGTGGCCCGGATCGACTATGACGATGTGCGCGGCCCCTTGATTCAAACCAGTGTCAGCGGGCAATTGCAGCCTTTTAGCGCGCTGGTCGCACGCAATGCCTTGTGGCGTTATCCGCTGATGACTTTTGCCGTGGTCTGGCGCATCCACTGGCAGGCACTGCGCCTGTCGCTCAAGCGTGTCCCATTTTTCCGTCAACCCCCCGCGCCTGAAAGTTTTGTCAGCCGCTAGTTGTGTCTATCCACCATGAACCAAACCACTGCCAAATACAGCTCTTCGCGCAACGCTGAACGCCCGCCTGCGGCAGCGCGCACGGTGTTGCAATTGCTGCAAAAACTCCGCCATGGCAGCCTCACGCTGCATCTGCCAGATGGCAGTGTGCAGCGCTTTGGCGACAGTGCCAATCCACATGCCACGCTGCACCTGAAAAACTGGAACGCGTTTACTGGCGCATTGAAATCCGGCGACATCGGCTTTGCCGAGAGCTTTATCGATGGTGACTGGACCACGCCGGACTTGACCGGCTTGTTGCGCGTGCTGGTGCAAAACCGCGCCGAAGTGGACCGCGTTATTTTCGGCAGTTGGCTGGGGCGACTGGCCTACCGCATCAAGCACCTGCTTCAGCGCAATACGCGCAGCAACAGCAAGAAAAACATCCATGCCCATTACGACCTGGGCAATGATTTTTATGCCTTGTGGCTAGACCCGACCATGAACTATTCGTCGGCCCTGTTTGGCGGCGACCTGACCCAAAGTTTGTCGCAAGCGCAAAACGCCAAAGTGCGCCGCGCATTGCAGCAAGTGGACCTGGCGCCAGGGCAGCGCCTATTGGAAATCGGCTGTGGCTGGGGCGCACTGGCCGAGATGGCGACGCTGGAACACGGCGCGCGGGTCAGCGGCGTCACCCTGAGCACCGAGCAGCTGGACTTCGCGCGCGCCCGCATGCAGCGCCAGGGCATGGCAGAGCGGGCTGACTTGCGCTTGCAGGACTACCGCGATATCCAGGATGGCCCGTATGACGCGGTGTGCTCTATCGAAATGATTGAGGCCGTGGGCCAGGGCTTTTGGCCCACTTATTTCGCCACCGTGGCGCGCATGCTCAAACCTGGTGGTAAGGCCTGCATCCAAAGCATTGTGATTGCCGACGACTTGTTCGAGCGCTACCTCGCCTCCACGGACTTTATCCAGCAATACATCTTCCCCGGCGGCTGCCTGCCCAGCCCCTCAGCGTTCAAAGCCCAGGCGCGCGCGGCCGGCTTGGTAGTGGTGGACGAACACGCCTTCGGCCATGACTACGCGCAGACGCTCCAGCGCTGGCGCGAAGCCTTTTTGGCCCAGCGCGAAGAGGTGCTGGCGCTCGGCTTTGACCAGCGCTTTATGCACATCTGGGAGTTTTATTTGTGCTACTGCGAAGCGGCCTTTATGGAAGACAACATTGATGTCCTGCAGTACACCCTGCAAAAACCCCATGCCGCAGCCTAAAGCCACTCTGCATGCCTGGCAGCAGGCCCTGGTGGCGCTGTGCTTGGCCTTGCTCTGCGCTTGCGGCGGCGTGCAGGCCTCCGAGGCACCGGTGCCACCGGGCGAGCTGGCGCGCGACCTGGAAAAGCCCGTCCTGGCCGGCAGCGGGCGCTTGCGGGTCTTCGGTTTCTCGGTGTACGAAGCTCGATTATGGACCGCGCCGCAGTTCCAGCCCGAGCGCTTTGGCGCGCATCCTTTTGCGCTGGAGATCCTTTATGCGCGCACCATCAGTGCAAGCATGTTGACGGACGCTACGCTCAAACAGATGCAGGCCTTGGATGCACCGCCCGGCGTGCGTCAGAGCGATTGGCTACAGGCGCTGCAAGGCGCTTTCCCCGACGTCAAAGCCGGCGACCGGCTGACGGGCGTGCATCTCCCCGACAAGGGCTTGCGCCTGTACTTCAACGGGCAGTTGCATAAAGCGATTGACGACCCCATGCTGAGCCAGCATTTTTTTGCGATTTGGCTCAGCCCGGCCACGCAGGAACCCCGGTTGCGCGCGCAGCTCCTGGGTAGGGGCAACTGAATGGCGAGTAGTCCAGGCCTGTCCGCATTGCCCTGGCCGCAAGGGCTGCGCTACGGGCTCATGGCCTTGCCCTTGGCCTTTGTGGCCTTGCCGCTGTATGTCTTCCTGCCCAATTACTACGCCCGCAGCTTCGGACTGCCGCTGGCAAGTTTGGGTGTATTGCTGCTGCTGGCGCGGGTGGCTGATGCCCTGATAGACCCTTTGCTGGGACGTTGGATTGACCGCTTGTTTGCCCGCTCCCAAGCGCATGTATTGCGTTTTTCCGCCCTTGCCGCCGTCTTGCTGGGGGCTGGTTTTTTCGCTTTGTTTTTTCCGCCGGTGCGCGAGCACGGAGCCCTTTTGGTCTGGGCGGCTGGTGCCTTGGTGCTGTGCTACCTGGGCTATAGCGCGCTGACTTTGGTCCAACAGTCCTGGGGTGCTTTGCTGGGCGGTGATGCGGCCTTGCGCAGCCGCATCGTGGCCTGGCGCGAAGGTTTGGGTCTTGCCGGCGTCATCCTAGCTTCGATGGCGCCTTTGGTCTGGGGTTTGCCGCTGACGGCGTCCATTTTGTGCCTGGCATTGGGCATGGGCTGGTTTGCCTGGACCAGGGCGCCTGCGCCGGTACTTGCTCCAGCGCTCGCGTCTGAGGCTGCGGGCGCCGGCTTGCAGGTATTGGCGCCACTGCGCTACCGGCCGTTTCGTGCTTTGCTGGCGGTTTTTCTGGCCAATGGCATTGCCAGTGCTTTGCCTGCGACTTTGATATTGTTTTTTGTCCAGGACCGGCTGCAGGCGCCTGCGTCCATGGAGCCCTGGTTTCTAGCCAGCTATTTCCTGGCTGCTGGGCTGGCGATGGCGCCGGTCTCGCGCCTGGTGGCCCGCTGGGGTTTGCAAGCGCTTTGGTTGGCGTCCATGGGCTTGTCGGTATTGGTGTTTGCCTGGGCCGCGCAACTGGGTAGCGGCGACAGCCTGCCGTTTATCGCCATTTGCGTCCTTTCTGGTTTGTGTCTGGCGGCGGACCTCACCGTGCCTGGCGCCATGCTGGCTGGCCTAATCAACGGCCAACCCGAACCCGGGCGCGACAGCGGCATTTACTGGGGTTGGTGGAATATGGCGGCCAAGCTCAATCTGGCGCTGGCCGCGGGCCTGGCCCTGCCTTTGCTGTCCTATGCCGGCTATGAGCCGGGCAGCCGCAGCGAAGAGGCATTGCGCAGCATCACCTGGGCCTATTGCCTGCTGCCTTGCTTTTTGAAGCTCGGTGCTGCGGCACTTTTGTATTTTTTCATTATCAGGAAAACACCATGAATCGACGTCGCTTATTTGCGCTGACACTGGGCACCGGTGCAGCTTTGGCTTTGGGTGGCTGCGCCTCGCAAAAGCTGGACACCTATGCGCAGGAAAAACCGGCGCTCGATTTGCGCCAGTATTTCAACGGCACCCTGGACGCCTATGGCGTGTTCACCGACTACACCGGCACCGTGGTCAAACGCTTTAAGGTGGTGATGGTGTGCACCTGGACCGGTAACGAGGGTGTGTTGGACGAGGACTTCATCTATTCCGACGGAACCAAACAAAAACGCATCTGGCGCCTGACTGCTGGCCCGGACGGCAGCTACACCGGACGGGCCGATGATGTGGTGGGCATCGCCCAGGGGCGCACGCAGGGCAACGCCTTTCAGTGGCAATACACCTTGGCGCTACCGGTGGATGGAAAAATCTATGAAGTGCAATTCGACGACTGGATGTACCTGGTCGATGAGCGCGTGATGCTCAACAAAGCGGTTATGCGCAAGTTCGGCCTACCGCTGGGCGAGGTCACGCTCAGTTTTTACAAGCGTTAAGCCATGGCCTGGATGCAATCTCTGAACCCCCCCCTGCGCGACTGGCGCGGCCAATCGGTGTGGATACTAGGGGCCAGCAGTGGCATAGGCCATGCCACGGCTGCGGCGCTGCATGCGCAAGGCGCGCTGGTCACGGTGTCGGCCCGTAACGCTCAGGCCCTGCAGGCTTTTGTCCAAGCACATCCGGGCAGCAGCGCCCAGGCGCTGGACTGTAGCGATGCGCAAGCCGTAGCGCAGGTGGCGCAGCAGTGCTGGCCGTACAGTGCGCCGGCCATGGTCTTGTACTGCGCAGGCCACTACCAGCCCATGCGTGCGCAGGCCATGGACTTAGAGGATATGCGGCGCCATTGGGAGGTGAATTACCAGGGCGCGCTTAATGTGTTGCACGCGGTGCTGCCCGCCATGCGCGCACGCCGTACGGGGCATATCAGCCTGGTCGCCAGTGTGGCGGGCTACCGTGGCCTGCCCAACAGCCTGGCCTATGGGCCGACCAAGGCCGCCATGATTAACCTGGCCGAAAATCTGTACCTGGACTTACAGGCCGACGGTGTTGCGGTATCGGTGGTCAACCCCGGCTTTGTGCAAACTCACTTGACTGCGAAAAACAGTTTTTCCATGCCCGCCCTGATCAGCCCCGCACAAGCTGCCCAGGCCATGCTGCACGGATGGGCGCGCGGCCAGTTTGAAATCCATTTCCCGCGCCGCTTTACGCTGTGGATGAAGCTCTTGCGCATCATGCCCCAGCGCTGGTACTTTTACCTGGTCGCTAAGGCTACGACATGAACCCGCCGGTCAGCCCATCCATGCCCGCCACACCTAGCGATGCGGCCCAGGCTGCACAGGCCGCTGCCGTGGACGCGCTGGTGCAATGGTTCGAACATTTGACGCCAGTCAGCGTGCATCAACTATCCCGGTTTTACGCGGCGGATGCCCGCTTCAAAGACCCCTTCAACGACGTGCAGGGTGTGCCTGCTGTGGAAGCGATTTTTGTGCACATGTTCGAAGCCCTGATTGCGCCACGCTTTGTGGTGACCGGTCGCGTGGCGCAAGGCGCGCAGTGTTTTCTGACCTGGGAATTTCGCTTTTGCTTTCGCAATTTCCACCAGGGCCACGAGCAAGTGATTTTGGGCGCCTCCCATCTGATGTTCGACGTCGCAGGCAAGGTGCAACTGCACCGCGACTATTGGGACGCGGCAGAGGAGTTGTATGAAAAACTGCCCTGGGTCGGCAGTCTGATGCGCTGGCTCAAACGCCGCGCTAACAGCTAGGCCGGCGTGCCTACCCAAGTGCCTTCTTAAAAAGGCACCGTGTCGGCGAAGCTCGGCCGCTCCGAGAGCTTTTCATAGAGCTTGGCTAAATTGGCGTGGCGGGCGCGCCAGTCGATATGGGCAAAGCGAAAATCCAGATAGGCCAGCGCACAACCGACGGAAATGTCAGACAGCGTCAGGTGGATGTCGGAGCAAAAATTGCGATCACCCAGACCGCTGGACATGGCTTCTAAGGATGCATCCACCTTGGCAATTTGACGGTCTATCCAGGCCTGGCTGCGCTCACTGTCTTTGCGCCCGGCCCAGGTCGCCTCCAAGCGGGCCAGAATCAAGGCATCGAGTACGCCGTCGGCCAGCGCTTCCCAGGTCTTGACCTCGGCGCGTGCGCGCCCGGTGCTCGGTATCAGTTTGCCCACTGGCGACAGCGCTTCTAGGTATTCCACAATCACGCGCGAATCAAACAAGGCTTCGCCGCCCTCCATCACCAGGCAGGGCACTTTGCCCAAGGGGTTGGATTGGCCTATGGTGGTGCCAGCGGCCCAGACGTCCTCGGTGACAAAAGCGTAGTCAAGTTTCTTTTCTGCCATGACGACGCGCACTTTGCGTACATAGGGGCTGGACGTCGAGCCTATTAATTTCATATCGTGTGCTTGTTCCAACTAGGGAGGGGCATTCTATACAGGGTGATGAGCCTACAATTGCCCGATGAATTTCTTCCCCATCGACGCGATTTCGCCCTTGGACGGGCGCTATGCCAACAAGCTTGCCGATTTGCGCCCTTTGATGAGCGAATTGGGCTATATGCAGCGCCGCGTTCAGGTGGAAATGGCCTGGTTTATTGCCTTGAGCGATGCGGGTTTTCAAGAGTTCAAACCGCTAAGCACCGGTGCGCGCAAATACCTGCTGGCCCTGGCGAAGAACTTTTCGGTGGCTGACGGACAAGCCATTAAAGAGATAGAAAAAACCACGAACCACGATGTCAAAGCGGTGGAGTATTGGATCAAATCCAAATTCGAGGCGCGCCCTGAATTATTGGCCGCCGCTGAATTTGTGCATTTCGCCTGCACCAGCGAAGACATCAACAACACCAGCCACGCATTGCAATTGCGCGCAGCGCGCGGCATCGTGTTGTTACCACAGCTCGACCGATTGGTGCTGATGCTGCGCGATATGGCGCATGCCTATGCCGATGTGCCCATGCTCAGCCGCACCCACGGCCAGACTGCCAGCCCGACGACGGTGGGCAAAGAAATTGCTAATGTCGTGGTACGCCTGCAAGCGGCCTGTGAGCGCATTGCCAGCGTGCAAATCATGGGCAAGATGAATGGTGCGGTGGGCAATTACAACGCGCATTTATCCGCCTGGCCCGAGTTTGATTGGGAAGGCTTTGCCCGCCGCGTCGTGGAAGAACCCGAGCCGCGTGGCCTGGGCCTGGTATTCCAGCCCTACAGTATTCAGATCGAGCCGCACGACTATATGGCCGAGTTGTTCGATGCGGTAGCCCGCACCAATACGATTTTGATCGACTGGTCGCGCGATGTCTGGGGCTATGTGTCCTTGGGTTATTTCAAGCAAAAGCTGCGCCCCGGTGAGGTCGGTTCGAGCACCATGCCGCACAAAGTGAACCCGATTGATTTTGAGAACGCCGAAGGCAATTTAGGCCTGTCCAATGCGCTCTTACGCCATCTGAGCGAAAAGCTGCCCATCAGCCGTTGGCAACGCGACCTCACCGACTCCACGGTATTGCGCAATATGGGTGTCGCTTTGGGTTACGCCTTGCTGGCCTACCAGTCGATGCAGGCCGGTCTGGGCAAGTTGGAGATCAACACTGCCGCGATTGCTGCTGACTTGGACAAATCCTGGGAGGTACTGGCCGAGCCGATTCAAACTGTGATGCGTCGCTACGGCCTGCCCCAGCCCTACGAGCAGCTTAAAAACTTTACACGTGGCGCCGCCATGACGCGCGAACTGATGCAAGACTTTATCGCCGCACTGGCCCTACCCGACGAAGAAAAGCAACGCCTGCTCGCCATGACGCCAGGCAGCTACACCGGCAAAGCGGCTGAGCTGGCACGGCGCATCTAAACCGCTAGCACGAGGGCCGCGTTTCTTTTGCAAATGCCCCATCCGCTTGCTTAGCGTTTGCCTAGTCAGGCGCTGGTGACTGCCCGTCTTGTTGCTTCAAAGCGAGCGCCCTTTCGTACAGCGCATTGCGCGCTTCGCCGCTGATATCGGCCGCCAATTTGACGGCGGTTTTCAGGGGCAGTTCGGCCAGCAACAAGCGCAGTATCCGGTCGTCTTGCGCCTGTTCGATGGGTGCGTGAGGGGCGTGCACCACCAGGGTGAATTCACCGCGCAAACGCATGCTGTCCGCGCCCAGCCAGTCGCCCAGGGCATCGGCGCGCATGCTGGCTATTTCTTCAAACTGCTTGCTCAGTTCGCGGCCCACGGTCAGCGTGCGCTCACCCAGGCTGGCAAGTGCTTGCGCCAGCGCCTGCATGCGGTGCGGCGCCTCCAGCAGGACAAAGGCCCGTGACTGGCTGGCCAGCGTGCCCAGTGCCTGTACCCGCTCGCCGGTTTTGCTGGGCAAAAACCCGGCGAACACAAAACCTGCGTCACTCTCGCCACCTTGGACTGCGCCCGCTGCGCTGAGCAAGGCGGTTACGCTGCTGGCGCCGGGCAAGGGCAGCACCCGCAAGCCCTGCGCGCGTACGTGCGCCACCAGGCGCGCGCCCGGGTCGCTGATGCCTGGGGTGCCCGCATCGCTGACGCAGGCCACGCGCGCGCCTTGGCGCAGCAAGTCCACCACGGTGTGGGCCGCTTGTGTTTCGTTATGCTGGTGTAGCGCCAGCAACTGGGCGCTGCTTTTGTCGATGCCGTAGGCGCGCAAAAGTGTGCGGGTGTGCCGCGTGTCCTCGCAGGCAATGTGGTCGGCCAGTGACAGGACATGCAAGGCCCGTAGGCTGATGTCGGCCAAATTACCGATGGGCGTGGCCACCACATAGAGCGCGCTTTTCGGATAATCCTGGCTACCGGCCGCCTCGTGGGCGGCCTTCAGGGCGGAGTCAAATAATGCAATCACGCAAGGGTTTCCTTGGGGCGCCAAGCGCCCAGCCTAGCAGCAAAAAAATCGGCGATGCCGCCGAGGACGAAGCCCTGCAGTATTTGCAGGACCAGGGCCTGCGTCTGCTGACGCGCAATTATCGGACACCAGGGCGCGGCGGCGGCGAGATTGATCTGGTCATGCGCTGCACCGACGGAACGCTGGTGTTTGTCGAAGTGCGTAAGCGCCTGAGCACGCGCCACGGCGGCGCGGCGGCCAGTGTGGGATGGGTGAAACAAAAACGCATAGTGCGCGCGGCGCAGCACTACCTATTGGCTCTGCCACGCCTGCCGCCCTGCCGCTTTGATGTGGTCGAAATTGATAACGAAGGTGTGCATTGGCTGCCGGGGGCGTTTGACGCAGGCTGAACAACTGGGGCTTCATGCTTGGCGGTTATCATCAGTGGATGCTCGAACAACGCATTGAACAACACTTTATCGACAGCGCTGACCTGAAGTACCAAGCCGCGCAGGTGCTCAGCAAGCCGATTGCACAAGCTATTGGCGCCATACTGGCCAGTGTGACCAGCGGTGGCAAAGTGCTGGCTTGCGGCAATGGCGGATCTGCTGCGGATGCGCAGCATTTTTCGGCAGAGTTTGTCGGCCGCTTTGAGCGTGAGCGTCCCGAGTTAGGCGCCATCGCCTTGACGACCGATAGCTCCATCATTACCGCGATCGCCAACGACTACGATTTCAACTCGATTTTTTCGCGCCAGGTACGGGCGCTGGGCCAGGCCGGCGATGTTTTGTTGGCCATCTCCACCAGCGGTAATTCAGCCAATGTGCTGGCAGCCATCGAAGCGGCGCACCAGCGCGATATGGTGGTGGTGGCGCTTACTGGGCGTGGCGGCGGGAAAATCAGCCAGGTTTTACGCGATACCGATGTGCACGTCTGTGTGCCGCACGAGCGCACCGCGCGCGTGCAAGAAGTCCATATTTTGACGCTCCATTGCATTTGCGATGGCGTAGATGCCCAGTTGATGGGTGAACAGGAAAGTGCGTTATGAAACCTCTGCTTCGTTATTTT
>CANNEW010000015.1 GCA_947503685.1 Comamonadaceae bacterium
GACGATGGTGGCTGGTTGGGATAGGCGCCGCCTGCTCGCACTGGCCTTGCTGTGGTACGGCGTGTTTTTGCTGGCCAGCGCCTGTATGCCGGACTTTGGCTCGCTGATGGCTGTGCGCGTGTTGGCGGCGATTGCCCCGGCCATCTTCACGCCGCAGGCAGCCTCGTGTATCAATTTATTGGTGACGCCCGAGCAACGTGGTCGCGCGATTACTTTTGTGTTTATGGGTTGGTCCGTGGCCTCGGTGGTGGGTATGCCCTTGGGGGCCTGGATCGGCGGCACGCTGGGTTGGCGCGTGGCCTTTGGGGCGATAGCGCTCCTTAGCCTGGTCAGCGCCGCCTGGGTGTGGCGCAGCATGCCCGATGGGGTGCGCCCGCCGGCGCTGTCGCGCGCGGCTTGGGGCCAAACCCTGCGCTCGCCGGCGCTGATGCTCTGCGTGGCAGTCACGGTATTGTTTGCGGCGGGGCAGTTTGTCTTGTTTTCGTATTTCGCGCCCTATTTCAAGCAGCAATTGCAGTTCAGCGCTGTAGACCTCAGCATCTTGTTTGCCTGGTTTGGCGCCTTTGGCTTTATCGGCAATGTGCTGATGTCGCGCAATATCGACCGCAGCGGCGCGCCGCGCGCGGTGATGTGGAGCGTGGGCGCCATGGCGCTGAGCCTGCTGCTCTGGCCGCTGGCCACCAATGTGCTGCTGGCCGCCATCATCATCCTGCCCTGGGGACTGGGCTGCTTTGCGTCCAATTCAGCGCAGCAGGCGCGCCTGGCAGGCATTGCGCCCACCTTGGCCTCGGCCTCCATTGCGCTCAATAGCTCGGCCATGTACGCCGGACAGGCTATGGGAGCGGCCAGCGGCGGCTGGCTAGTCGCCCAGGGCCGCATGCTGGACTTGCACTGGTTCGCCCTGGCAGCCCTGTTGGCCGCCATGCTGGTCAGCTGGTGGGCCAGCCGCCAAACCGTGGACTTGGCGCTGGCGCGGGGTTAGAAATCTGGCTGTTCAGCCTGGGACGCAATAGCACTTCGCCGCGCCCTCCAAGCGCCCAACAGCACCAACAAGCCGGGCACAAAAATCATGGCCCAGATAATTTTGTCCAGATGTAGTTTGACCCAGGGAATATTGCCAAAGAAATAGCCCACGGTCACGATGCCCACGACCCACAGCACGCCGCCCAGCACGTCATAAAAAGTGAACTTCGCGCGCGTCATGTGTGCCACGCCGCCCACAAAGGGAGCAAACGTGCGCAAAAAAGGCATGAAGCGCGCGGCGACCAGGGTGATGCCGCCGTAGCGCTCGTAAAAGGCATGGGCTTGATCGAAAGCGGCTTTGTTAAAAAACCGCGAGTCTTGCCACTGAAACACGCGTGCACCAAAGTAGCGCCCTATGGTGTAGTTGGTCTGGTTGCCCAGCACCGCCGCTGCCAGCAGCAAGGGCACGACGATGCTGTAATCCATCAAGCCCACGCCACACATCGCGCCCACCACAAACAGCAGCGAGTCCCCCGGCAAAAACGGCATGATGACCAGGCCAGTTTCCACAAAGATGATCAGAAACAGCAGCGCATAGACCCACAGGCCGTAATTGCTGACAAACATTTCCAAGTAGCGGTCAACGTGCAATACAAAGTCAAGCAAGGTCGCGGCGAGTTCCATGCGGGCATTATCGCCGCCACCCCCCCACCTACAATCTCCGCGTGCACGCCCCCAACCCCAGCCCCCGCAAGCCCATACGGCCCCTGCCCGATACTTTGATCAGCCAAATTGCGGCCGGCGAAGTGGTGGAGCGCCCGGCCTCGGTGGTGCGCGAGTTGGTGGATAACGCGCTGGACGCAGGCGCGCGCCAAGTAACTGTGCGCTTGCTGGCCGGCGGGGTGCGCCTGATTGCGGTGGAAGACGATGGCATGGGCATAGTGCGCGCCGAACTGCCGCTGGCCTTTGAGCGCCACGCCACCAGCAAGATCGGCAATTTGCAAGACCTGGAATCCGTGGCCACCATGGGCTTTCGGGGTGAGGCGCTGGCCGCCATCAACGCGATTGCCGACTGTGCCATCTTGTCGCGGGCGTCGGGCCAATCCGAGGCCTTTTTGCTGGACGGGCGCAGTGGCGAGTTGCGCCCGGTAGCCCGCGAAACCGGTACCACGGTGGAAGTCAAAGAATTGTTTTACAGCACCCCGGCGCGGCGCAAGTTTCTCAAAACCGATGCCACCGAACTGGCCCATTGCATCGAAGCCGTGCGCCGACACGCCCTGGCGCGGCCCGATGTGGGTTTTGCGATTTGGCACGAGGGCAAACTGGTGGAGCAATGGCGCGCACATAGCGAAAACGCGCTTGGCTTGCAAGCACCGGATGCAGCAGCGGGTGACGCAGAGACCACCGAGTTTTTGCGCGCCACGCAACGCGCCGCCCTGGACCGGCGTTTGGCCGACGTATTGGGCAGCGATTTTTTGGCGCAATCGATTGCCGTCGATTGGCGCAGCCCGCCCGGCCCGCAAGACCCTAGCGGCCTAGGCGCACGCAGCATGCGGGTGTGGGGCCGTGTGGGCATACCGGATGCCGCACGCGCCCGCGCCGACCAGCAGTTTTGTTATGTGAACGGCCGCTTTGTGCGCGACAAAGTGCTCACGCATGCGGCACGCAGCGCCTACGAAGACGTGCTGCACGGGCAGCGCCAACCGGTGTATGCGCTCTACCTGGACATGGACCCAACCCGGGTGGATGTGAACGTGCATCCGACCAAAATTGAAGTGCGCTTTCGGGACAGCCGCGAAGTCCACCAAGCCGTGCGCCACGCTGCCGAAGAAGCGCTGGCTTTGCCGCGTGCGGGCCGCGCTGCCCAACAGGATGCAGACACAGCGGGCCAAAGCGCTTGGGGCAACTTGCTAAAACCCGACGCGGGCTTTGCAGCTGGCAGCCAAAACGGCTATGGCCTGGCAAACAATCGCAGCGCACCTGGGGCGATGGCGCCACCAAATTCACCTTTGTTTATGCGCCAACAAGGCATGCGCTTTGCGCCGCAGGACAGCGTGGGCCACCGCGTGAGCGATGTGGCTGCTTTGTGGCAGAGCACACCCTCCGCTTTTGACAACGCAGATGCTTTTGCCATGCGCGCTGAAAGTGCAAACGCATGGACACAGCCAAGCGCAGCAGATGCACCGAACAGGGGCGCCACCTACCCTGCGCAGCAAGCGCCGCATACGGACGCGCAAGACTGGCCGCTGGGCCGCGCACTGGCACAGTTGCAAGGCATATACATACTGGCAGAAAACGCGCAGGGTCTGATCGTGGTCGATATGCACGCCGCGCATGAGCGCATCGTGTACGAGCGCCTCAAAGCACAATTCAATAGTGACCCAGCAAGCGCGGCGCAGACCAAGGCAATGGCCAGCCAGCCCTTGCTGATTCCCGCCACCTTTGCTGCCACACCGGAAGAAGCCGCTACCGCCGAGGCGCATGCCGACACGCTGCAGGCGTTAGGCCTCGAGGTCAGCGCCTTCTCGCCCACCACGCTGGCGGTGCGCGCCGTGCCTACCACGCTAGCCCAGGGCGATGCCGTTGCCTTGGCGCGCAGCGTGTTGGCCGAGCTGGCGCAGCACGATGCCAGCACCGTGCTGGCGCGCGCACAAGATGAAATTTTGTCCACCATGGCCTGCCACGGCGCAGTGCGTGCCAACCGGCGCCTGAACATCGACGAGATGAACGCCTTGCTGCGCCAAATGGAGCACACCGAGCGCAGCGACCAGTGCAACCACGGCCGTCCCACCTGGCGGCAGATCAGCGTGGGCGAACTGGACAAGTGGTTTATGCGCGGCCGTTGAGGCGCATCCCCTGAGCATGCATCTCCCATCGGCCTTACCGGCAGTTCCCTCTTTCCAACCCGTTTTGCGCGATGAAGTGCGTGCGCTATGGGCTTTGGCCTGGCCGATTTTGGTGGGGCAGTTGGCCAACATCGGTATGTCGGTGGCCGCAGTGGCGATGTCCGGCCATGTATCGGCGCAGGACTTGGCCGGTGTGTCGCTGGGCGTGTCGCTTTGGAATATCGTCATCATCACCTTGATCGGCCTGTTGATGTCGGTCAACCCCACGGTGGCCCACCATGTGGGCGCACAGAACTTGGGGCAGGTGCCGCATGTGGTGCGCCAGGCGCTCTGGAAAAGCTTGTTGCTGGGGCTGATTGCCACCGCGATCTTGCAATCCACCCAACTGATTTTTGCGTGGATGACGCTGGAAGTGCACACCCGCGCTGTGGCGCAAGACTTTGTGCTGGTTACCAGTTTTGGGCTGCCCGCTTTTGCGGCTTACCGCGTGCTTTACGGCTACAGCGCCAGCATCAACCAGACCAAACCCATGATGGTGGTGGCGTTGCTGGCGCTGGCGCTTAACGTGCTGCTCAGTTGGATATTGGTGTTCGGCCACCTCGGCTTTGCGCCTATGGGCGGCCTGGGTTGCGCTTGGGCCACCTTGGTGTCGGTGTGGTTCAACTTGCTGGGCATGCTGCTTTGGATTAGCCGCAGCGCGGCGCACCGGCCCACCTTTCCATTTACCCATTTCGAATGGCCGCACCGGCCCATGCAAGTGACTCTGTTTCGCTTGGGCCTGCCTATTGGCCTTACGTTTTTTGCCGAGACCAGTGCTTTTGCTTTGATTGCCCTGCTGGTGGCGCGCTTTGGCAGCGCGCAAGTGGCGGCGCACCAGATCGCGCTCAATTTTGCGTCGCTGCTGTTTATGGTACCCATGAGCCTGAGCGTGGCGGTGCTGACCCGGGTGGGGCAATCCTTAGGCGCGGGTGATGCCCAAGGCGCACGCTACAGGGCTTGGGTGGGCTTGGGCACGGCGATGGTTTTTGCCAGTGCATCAGCTCTATTGACCGGTGTATTTGGCACGCAGATTGCCCAGTTTTATACCGAAGACGCAGCAGTGCTGGCGGCGGCGATTCCCTTGCTTTTTTTCGCGGCGGTGTTTCAGTTTTCTGACTCGGCGCAAGTGGTGCTTAGCGGCGCGATACGCGGCTACAAGGTCACGCGCGCGCCCATGCTTTTGCACCTTACAGCCTTTTGGCTGGTGTCCTTGCCGCTGGGCTATGTGCTGGGCGTCGCGCCCGATTGGGCGCCCTGGCGCCCGGCAGTGGCTATGCAGGCCACGGGGTTTTGGATCGCGCTGGTCGTGGCCCTAATGATTGCCGCGCTGGGTTTGCTGGCCATGCTCAAAGTAATTGCCGATCAGCGCTGTGCCGATGCGGATATACCTTCCGTCCGCGATAAGCCTTGACGGTTAAGGCCCCATGGAAAAAACCCTGCCCTTTTACCTGTCGATTGCCGGCCCCACTGCGGCGGGTAAGACGGCAACCGCACTGGCGATTGCGCGTGAATTTGACTCCGAAATCGTGAGCGTCGATTCGGCCCTGGTCTATCGCGGCATGGACATAGGCACGGCTAAACCGGCGGCGCACGAACTGGCTGCCGTGCCCCACCACCTGATAGACATTCGCGACCCGCTGCATGCTTACAACGCGGCCGAGTTTGCGCGCGAAGCGGCCACGCTGATTCGCGCCATCAGCGGGCGCGGCAAATTGCCGCTATTGGTGGGCGGCACCATGCTGTATTTCAAAGCATTGCGCGAGCCATTGGACGCGATGCCGGCAGCCGATGCGCAGATCCGTGCCGCCATAGAACGCGAGGCTCAGTCCATCGGTTGGCCCGCCATGCACGCCCAACTGGCGCAGGTGGACCCTGCCACGGCGGCACGGCTGGCTCCGGCAGACAGCCAACGTATTGGCCGCGCTTTGGAAGTGTGGCGCAGCGCAGGCGTGCCGCTATCGCAATTGCAGTTGCGCAGCCAACAAGCCATACCGCACGAGCAGGCAAATGACACGCAAGCCCCCCTGATTTCTTTGGAGCCGCAGGACCGCGCCTGGCTGCATGCGCGCATTGCCGAGCGCTTTGACGCCATGCTGGCGCATGGCCTCGTGCAGGAAGTAGAAGGCTTGCGCGCACGTGGCGACTTGCATGCCGCCCTGCCCTCTATGCGTTGCGTGGGTTATCGCCAGGTCTGGGAAGTGTTAGACGGGACATCGCCGCTGGTGCAATTGCGCGATAAAGGCATTTTTGCCACGCGCCAACTGGCCAAGCGCCAAATCACCTGGCTACGCTCTATGCCGCAGCGCCATGTGATTGCCTGCGACCACGTGCAATCCATGGACTTGGCGCTGGCGACTGCGCGGCGTCTGATCAAAGGCAGCAAAGTATGACACTGCAAGTACAAAACTTAAGCAAGCGCTATGGCGACAAGCCGGTATTTAGCGATGTGTCTCTAAGCGTGCAAGCGGGCGAATTCGTCGCCATCATGGGCGACTCGGGTGTGGGCAAATCCACCTTGCTCAATTGCATGGCCGGACTCGATAGCTGGGACAGCGGCAAGGTGCTGCTGCTGGGACAAGATCTAGGTACGCTCAGCGACACTGCGCTAGCGGGCGTGCGGCGCCAACATATCGGTTTTGTGTTCCAGGCTTTTCATGTGCTGCCGCATCTGGACGTGGCCCAAAACGTCGGCCTGCCCTTGCTGCTATTGGGCGCGCCTGACCCACAGCGCGTGCAGGACATGCTCGAGGCGGTGGGGCTAGGCGATATGGGCACGCGCTTGCCGCAAACCCTGAGCGGCGGCCAGTTGCAGCGCGTTGCGATTGCCCGCGCCCTGGTACACCGCCCAGCCCTGCTACTGGCGGACGAGCCCACCGGCAACCTGGACCCCGACACCGCCGCCCTGGTCATGGACGCGCTGCTCGCGCAAACCCGCCAACATAGCGCTGCCCTGGTGCTGGTTACCCACTCCCAGACTGCCACGCTGGGTGCCGATCGGGTGCTTAGGCTAGAGACGCATGGCATCTGCCATCCCCATCGCCAAGGGGCGCCCGATACCAGCTGGGCTCAATGGCGCTCCGGCGAATAAAAAAACGAATCCAATAATGACAAGCTTTTTCAGCTTTCAGGCTATAGTGCACAGATAGCATCCGCTTGCGCAATGGGGCGAGCAAACGGGGGACCGCAAAGAAGGAGCACCGGGTTTCATGAAAAATTTATACCTGCACGAAAAAACAGCTTATGGCCGACCAAGCCATGCTGCAAGCGGTTTTCAGCCATTTCAACAACAGGATGTATCGACTGGGCCAGGATGTATCAACCGGGTTTTGCGGTCTACATTGCGTTAGATTTCAAAGTCATGGCTCACCGTTCTTTGCCCCATCTAGCTATTGCGGCTCTACTCACAACTTGGTTCCCAGTTTCCCAGGCTGACGCGCTCGACTTTTTGCCTGTCGAACAGAGAGCTGAAGACTTCGTCAGCTTCTGTCGCTTCGTCGAGGAGGAGTACGCGTACTTCGATCTAAAGAAGACTGACTGGGGGCGGGCATGCAATTTCTACGCGCCTCAAGCGGCAAGCGTGACCGATCGGGCCGCATACATTGCACTTCTCGAACAGGCACTTGGCGAGCTCTACGATTCGCACGCTCACTTAGGCACAAATACGCGCCGGTCTTATCGCCTCGTACCGACACAAACGGATCTATTCGCCACTTGGAAAGATGGCAGAGCGATCATCTCTGAGGTTCGCAAAAGCTCGGGCGCCGAAAGTGCAGGCTTGCTTCCGGGGATGGAAGTTGTGGCAATTAACGGTGAAACCACCGAGACAGTTGCAAGGCACATCGAGCCGAAGTTTCTCTCGAGCGAAGACTCGGCAGCGCGCGAGTGGGCGCTTCAAGTCGCACTGGCCGGACGCCGTGATCGCGAAGTCGTGCGACTATTGACCAAGACGAGTGACAACCTTCGAGAGTTCGAGTTTGTTCCTAGCTATCCCGAACCGGCCTCGGTCCTCTCGTATCGCGTCATCGGCCAGGTGGGCTATATGCGCATCAATAACTCGCTCGGCCGGCAAGAACTCGTGCAGGCGTTTGACAAGGCCCTCTCGGAAATGCTCGATGTAACGGCCTTGGTGATCGACTTGCGTGACACCCCAAGCGGAGGGAACTCTGCTGTTGCGCGGGGCATCATGGGCCGTCTCGTCGAAGACATGCTTCCGTACCAACGACACGAGCTCGTGGCCGAGGTTCGAAGTACCGGAATACGCCGCGTATGGGATGAATATGTGGCTCCGCGAGGTTCGCCGTTCATGAAACCGATCGTTGTGCTGGTCGGTCGATGGACAGGCAGCATGGGCGAGGGTCTGGCCATCGGCCTGAACGCCACGCGCGGCGCTCCAGTATTGGGGCAGCCCATGGCTCATCTGCTCGGGGCAATAGGGGAGGCGGTTTTGCCACACTCGAAGATTGTTGTGCGTGTGCCTACGGAAAAGCTATTTCACGTCAACGGCACGCCTCGCGAGGCTATCGTTCCTTGCGCCATAGCGCCGCTTGCCAGCCTGGAATCACCTACTGAGGATCAGGAGCTTAGGGCTGCAATCGCCTTGGCGTTGAAATTGACAGCGTTGAAATCTAACCCTTCGCTCCAGCCGACGTGCTACGGCCTGCGGCCTCCGCACTCGGCTGAGCTCAAACGTTTGGCCACGCAGTCGAGGTCCACTGGCTACTCCGCCGCCTATGAAAACACCGAAAGCAGTTCCTGTAGTCCTCCGTAAAGGCGCGTCTGGAACCGAAGTACTCCTATTCAAGCACCCGCTCGCAGGTGTGCAGCTCGTGAAGGGCACCGTCGAGCCAGGGGAGTCAGTGAATGAGGCAGCAGCGCGCGAGTTAAAAGAGGAGTCAGGAATCGACGGCGCCACGTGTAAGAGAGATCTTGGAATCTGGGAAGATTGCCCTCCAGACCAAATCTGGCACTTCCGAAGCATGCACGTGCGAGCTTCTATGTTGCCTGATCGCTGGAACCATCGGACCGCAGACGACGGCGGACACACGTTCGAGTTCTACTGGCATCGCATGGACGGAGCGCAACCAGAGAACTGCCATCCAGTGTTCATCGCTGCACTCAAGTTCTTGCGCGGTAGGTTGGCAACCAGCAGTAGTGCTGCGGGCGTGGCCTAACCCCTCGCTCAATCGGAGAGCCAACGGCGCGCCGCCTGGCCCGCGAGGCCGTGTTGGCTATCATCGGCCTCGCGGGCCAGTCGTCACACCGCTGCCTCCCGCTTAGCTCGAACGTTAGATGTCCGGGGAAAAGGTATGGCAGCTCACACAAAATCCCTCGTTGCCTTTGCGCATGTCGCCGACGTCGAGCGGAGCATCAAGTTCTACGCAGACCTAGGCTTCAAGGCTGAGAACACAGTAGTTGCGTCTGGACAGAACACTCCTGTTTGGGCGTGGCTGGAGAGTGAGCAAGCCAACCTGATGGTTGGGCTTGCCTCTGGGCCGGTAGATGCTACGCAGCAAGCTGTGCTCTTCTATCTGTACTTCGAGAGCATCGAAGAGACACGTGCCAACTTGGTACAGCTCGGTCATGCACCGGGTGAAATCAAGTACCCGTTTTACATGCCAGCGGGAGAATGCAGGCTAGTAGACCCAGATGGCTACGTACTCATGCTTGCCCAAGACTAGCCGGTCATCTAACTATGCGTTCAAGCGGACCGCGGAGAGAGCCTTTCATGTTTCCTGAAACATGGTCGCGCTGCGGCCGCTTAACGCGGCGTTAGGCTCCACAAAACGCCCATGCCCAATCTCGTGGTCATATTCGGTCCACCGGCCGCTGGCAAGGCAGCCGTCGGGCACGAACTCGCTGCTCTAACCGGCTACAGGTTCTTCCACAACCATCTGACAGCCGACCCAGCTGCAGCGCTCTTTGGCTGGGGAGGCGAGCGTTTTGCAAGAACAGTCGACGCCATTCGCGATGTCCTGTTTCGTGAAGCGGCCTCAGACTCATCAATTTCAGGAGTGATCTTCACCTTTGTCTGGGGAATCAACCTGCCCGATGACACAGCATTGATGAAGAAACTCAGCGCTTTGTTCGCTGATGGAGGCGGTCAAGTGTTCTTCGTAGAACTGTTGGCCAGCCTTGAAACGAGAATCGCACGGGAAGGAACCGAGTTTCGGATCGGACTCAAGCCTGCGCAGCGTGATGTAGAGGCAGCCCGAGCCAGGCAAGTCGAATTTGATGGCAAGTACGTGTTCAACACAGATGGCTGGCTACCCCTGGACTACCCGCACCTCGTCATAGACACAGAGGCCTTGAGTCCAGTGGATGCGGCCCAGAAAATCAAGGTCGCTCTCACGGCCGCGCCGAGTGGAGCCTAAACCCTTACTCGAGCGGTCCTCCGGCGTCAATTTGCACTTTCTGGCATCTCTGTGTAGACTTCCACACAAGGAGTACTACACATGGCTACTAATCTCGCTCTAGATCCGCAATTGCTTGACCGGGTAGTTGCCGTCAGTGGAGAGACCACGAAGAAGGCGGCCGTAACGCTCGCGCTCAAGGAGTTCGTTGCGCGCCGGGAGCAAAGGCGCGTCTCAGAGCTTTTTGGCAAGCTTGACTGGGACGCAAGCTATGACTACAAGTCGGAGCGCTCACGATCGTGACCTTACTTGTCGACACCAGTGTTTGGTCTCTTGCGCTCAGGCGCGACGGATCAGTTGAGTCCAGAGAAGTTATCGCGCTGCGCGAGGCGCTGGACGGCGCTGACGCGGTCGTGACGACTGGCCTAGTCTTGCAGGAGCTTCTACAAGGTTTCAGTGGTCCCAAGGCGAAAGAGGCAATCATCCAACGCTTTGGCACTTTGCCACTGATTCAGCCCGACAGGCAGGATCACATAGGTGCTGCCGAAGTCAGAAACGTCTGTCGTAGAAACGGGGTACAAGTCGGCACCATTGATGCAATACTCATACAGCTTTGCGGTCGCTATGAGCTCACCCTGTTGTCCGTGGACAAGGACTTCGCCAACGCCGCTCCGTACGTTCCCTTCAAACTTTGGGGCAACGGGTGAGGTCGCCGCCTACCCCTGCGTTCAACCTGACATGCAACAGTGGTCTGTTTCGGTCTTCTCAAGTCAGATGTGGTTGTGATGGTTTACACCGAGCGCCCGAAAGGGCTTCACCTGATCTCGCTGCGAAAGGCAGAAAAACATGAAGCTCGCTACTACCGCCAAGTTGCCAAAGAAAACCTCGACTAAGGTCAACGACCCGGATAATCCAGCATGGACTGAGGACATGCTGGGTGCGCCAGTACTGAAGCAGGGCCGCGAGCCGCAAGCTACACCCACGAAGGTTCTCACCTCTGTCGGTTTGGATGCGGACATTTTGGAGTTCTTCAAGTCGAAGGGGGCTGGCTATCAGTCGCGGATCAATGCAGCGCTTCGCATGGAATTGGAGAGAAATTTATCTGCTCGTCCAAGAGCGACAACGCGAAAGCGCGTGGCGGCTTGACTTCGACGTTAGCCCTTTTGCACCATGGCACTCTCCGACCTCGCCAACGAAATTATTGAGCTCGACCGTCTGAACATGGAGGCTCACTTCATCGCCTCTGGTGAAACGTTTGATTCAGCGCGCCGCGAAGCAGGCTTGGGAAGCGAAATACAAGAAGGGGCGCAATTTCTTCAGGTAAGGCGCAGTGGTGAACTGATCGCGTACCTTGAGTATTTGCCTCCTCAGGACGGAAAGTTTCGCATCCCTTCACTTCAGGTTCACCCGACCTACCGAGGTACGTCAATCCTACGGCCGTTGTTGGCACAGGCTGCCCATCGCATCGGCTCATGGCCTGATGCCACGCTCCAAACCCGCGTTCATTCAACCAATTCGAAGTCCATTCGCTTGCACAGTCGGCTTGGTTTTTCTCACGTTGCTAGCTCAGATGGCAGACTTGTATTTACAATCTCGGTCTCCGCATTGCAGGCAAAACTTCAGACTTATTCAGGGCTAACTCAGCGTTCAAGCGGAGCGCACAAACCCGATGACGTCAACTCCAATGATCCGGGCTAACAGGTCAATCGACACGGATTCGCAACTGCAGGAGGCGGCTTCGCCGCAACTGTTGCGGGCCGGTTGTCTTCAACATTAAGCATCCAAGCAGATGGTTCAACTCTTAGTTCCAGCCGAGCAATACCTCCCGAGCTACGCAGCAGCGCTTCGGCGCGGCTGGTCGCCGAACAATGAGCGCGGCTTGGCAGCCTCGCTCGAAGAGCTGGAGCAGATTGAGGCGAATCCCGTCTCGTTCATTGCCTCGCTCGATGACAGAGAGGCCAAAGGCGCACCTGTGAAGATGCCTGATGGTTCAGTAGTCCCACGCCTACCTGGGTTCAGACGCTGGATGTGGGATGGAGAGTTCGTCGGGAGTATTGCCTTCAGGTGGCAGCAAGGAACGGCGGAGCTTCCGCCCTACTGCCTCGGGCACATTGGTTACTCCGTCGTTGCATGGAAGCAGCGGCAGGGTTACGCCACGTCAGCGCTATTGAGTTTGCTCAAAGAGGCCCGCGCGATGGAGCTACCTTACGTCGAGATCACAACAGACCCTGACAACCTGCCTTCGCAGAAGGTCATCTTGGCCGCAGGCGGGAAACTTCATGAGCGGTTCAATAAGCCGCCCCAATTTGGCGGCCATCCATGCCTTCGCTTTCGTATTGCTCTGACGTAGCGATGCCTAGCCCCGGCCAAGCTGAGCGCCAACATTTGACGCCCTAAGAGGTTTCACGCACCATGTCATTGCGCAACCTCGAAGTTCGGCAAGCCACGCCTGCTGATCGCCTTGCTTTGTTCCGAATGCTTGAGCTTTACCAGCACGACCTTTCGGATCTATGGGATCAGGAACTCGACGCTCACGGCGAGTACGGTTACTCCCTAGATCGCTACTGGAAAGACCAAAACTGCTTTCCCTTTGTCGCTCTTTTGAATGGGCACTACGCTGGATTTTCGCTTGTAGACGGCGAAACCAAGGTGGCTAGCGCAGGCCGGTGGATGGATCAGTTTTTTGTTCTGAAGAAGCATCGTCGCGCAGGCATTGGTAGAGCAATCGCCTTCAAAGTATTTGAAGCGCTTCCAGGTTATTGGGAAGTAGGTCAAATGAGCAACAACCTTCCAGCTCAGAGTTTCTGGCGGAAGGTAATTGCGCAGCACACTCGAAGTACCTACACAGAGCACACTTTAACCAGCGGTTGGTGGCAAGGCGTTGTGCAATGCTTTGACAATGGTACGCAAACGTGACGCTCACCCCTTCCATCCAGAGGACGTACCCCGGCAAGCCGGGTCATGCCTCTCATCGCAAAAGTTAGACGCCACATGCAACCAGTCCTCAACTCCAGGTCAAGCACGTCTTGCGTAACGGCTGCTTTGAGGATATGTTGCTCTAGGGCCGTTGCCGCCCTTCCCGTCATGTTGCCTAAGCCTACGCTCAACCGGTATAGACTACAGGCGTCGGCTCCACGGAGATTGTTATGCACGATCAAGTTACAGAACTCGCACAGCGCGGCAAGGCGCTCTTACCGGAGGAGCGTTCGCGCCTGGTAGATATTCTGCTTGAGTCACTGCACGAACCGGCCATCGCCGAAGTTGAGGCAGCCTGGGAGCTTGAGATTGAGCGCCGATTGGCCGAATATGATCGCGGGGAATCTAAGAGCATCGACGCCGACGAAGTTTTCGCTAAGGCGCGAAGTCTCGCCCGGTGATCAAGCCGCGTTTCCTACCAGCCGCTGAGGCCGAGCTGTTGAAGGAAGTTGCCTACTACTCGAACGTCCGCGACGGATTGGGTATCAAGTTTGAACATGCTGTCGAAAGCGCGGTAAAAAATGCGGTCTCCAATCCAAGCGGTGGAGTTCCCTCACCCAAAGACACCCGCTGCCGACTCGTGAAAGGCTTTCCCTTTAGCGTGGTATTTCGGGCGAGCGACACACAAATCCTCGTCGTCGCCGTTATGCACCATAGAAGAGCGCCTGGATATTGGGCAGATCGCATAGCGTGATGGCTAGCCCTACAGTCAAGGGGACGCGCCGCGATAAAGCCGCGTCGCGCCACTCACTTCCACGCTAGACCGCTTGTTGCGTGGTGCGCTCACCCATTTCGGTACCTGATAGTGGTACTATCCTCGCATGAAGCGCAAGCACCAGCGAACTCTTGAACTGATCTTCGCCCGCCCTACAAGCGCAAACGTCCAGTGGCGCGATATTGATGCGCTGTTGGTAGAACTGGGCGCCGAAGTCAGCGAGCGCGAGGGTAGTCGTGTAGCCGTGGTTTTGTTCGAAGAAGTGCGAGTGTTCCACCGACCTCACCCCTCTCCGAATACGGACAAAGGCGCGGTGGCGAGCGTGCGCAAGTGGTTGGAACAACACGGAGTAGAACCATGAATGTAATGACGGTAGAGGGGTATCACGCGAAGATCGAATACGACGAAGAGCTCGATCTCTTTCGAGGTGAAATTCTGGGTCTGAATGGCGGCGCTGATTTTTACGGCAAGAACCCGAAGGAACTTCGGACCGAATTCAAGAAGTCGCTCCAAGTCTTCCTCGAAGTGTGTCAAGAGAAGGGCCTTGAACCACGGCGCAATTTCTCCGGCAAGTTCAACCTGCGTATCTCGCCCGAGTTGCACGAACGACTGGCAATCGAAGCACAGGCTCAAGGCAAGAGCATCAACACGCTTGCTCAAGAAGCCTTGCAAGAACGAGTGGCCTCTTGAGACAGACGGCCAACCCCTTATTCGAGCCGACCCGATTCTGTGGACACCGCTCAAACAATTGAGGATATGGACATTCCGGGCTTCCGATTACACCCACTGAAAGGCGAGCTTCAAGGGCGTTGGTCGATTACGGTGAACGCAAATTGGCGGATTACATTTGAGTTCAAAGACGGGAACGCATACGTTTTAGATTATGAGGACTATCACTGATGACCATGCACAATCCGCCGCACCCAGGCGAGTTCATCACCGGCGTTTATCTTGAGCCGAACGGAATTAGCGGTAGAGAACTCGCCGTTAAATTAGATGTATCGGCTTCTACGCTCAGCAGAGTTCTAAAGGGGTCTAGTCGTGTGACGCCGGAAATGGCGCTGCGCCTGGCTAAATCGGTGGGTCGTTCGCCAGAGAGCTGGCTCGCAATGCAAGATGCCTACGACCTTTGGCTAGCGCGCCAAAGCGTTGACTTGCAACGGGTTGGAAAGCTCCAACTGGCGGCGGCCTAACCCCCAGTCGAGCTGACACGGACACGCCGTATCGAATGGACTGCTTTCTAGCCGCTGTATACAATTGCTATATACATTTTCTTAAGGATAGTCATGTCCATCGGCACTGTTTTCGTCAATAACCGTACCCAGGCCGTCCGCCTGCCTTTGGATGTGCGTCTACCCGAGGGTGTCCAAAAGGTAGATATACGTGTCAAAGGCAAGGAGCGCATCATCGCCCCCATCGGCCAAACCTGGGACAGCTTCTTTCTGGATGGTCCCACAGTGAGTGACGACTTTCTACCCGAGCGCGCCACCCAGCAGCAGCCGGAGCGGGAGGCGCTCTGATGCTGCGTTACCTGCTGGACACCAACATCGTCATCTACGTATTAAAGCGTCGACCAGTCGAGGTGCTTTCCAGCTTCAACGCCAACGCCAGCCGCATGGCAATGTCCTCCATTACCCTCGCCGAACTCTTGCACGGTGCGGAGAAAAGCAGCCGGGTGAGCGAAAACTTGGCCGCTATCGAGGACTTTTGCAGCCGCATCGAAGTTGTGCCCTATGGCCCCAAGGCCGCGCAGCATTACGGAGCCATTCGCGCTGCCTTGGAAAAACTCGGCCAGCCTATCGGTGTGAACGACATGCACATTGCAGCCCACGCCCGCAGCGAAGGCCTGGTGCTGGTGACGAACAATATGGGGGAGTTCGCGCGAGTGCCTGCGCTGGAAGTGGAGAACTGGGTTCACACGGCGCAGTAATCTAGATCGTTGTTTTCGAAATCTTTACGCGGTAGTCATGCTATAAACCCCACATCGGCACAACCCTTGGCCGATGGAAAAGAGAATTGAAGAGCAAACCCGGCGAAAGCCGGCGACGAAAAGCCACCGAACTAAAGCGCCAGCCATTGGCGCAATGTCAGCGGGGCCGCTAGATCCTTGACTTGCTAACTTGCACAGTGAGGACATATGCGCGAACAACAAGATGTAACGACTCGGCCCGGATGTATCAACCGGGTTATGCGGACGACGTTACGTTCGGCGTATGTTCCAGTGAACTGTCACAAAAGATCAAATCAGAAGCCACCGCGGGAGAATCTATGCTCGGAAAAGTCAAATGGTTTTCGAATGAAAAGGGCTATGGCTTCATTACCGATGCACAGTCTGTCAATCGGCACTTCGGAGTCAGGGATGTCATAGGGGCGGACTTGCCGATGGAGGGCGCGACAGTTGAGTTTGACGCAGTTGAAGGCCGGAAGGGTCCAAGAGCGCATTCAATCCGAATTATTTCGACACCTGCGATCAAAGCGGAACACGGTCGCAAAAATGCATCGAAATCATCAAACGATGATCGTGTGACTTGCGGAAGTTGCGGCAAAAAGATGGTTCCACGCTTGATCACAAACAGGGGTGAAATTGACCGTAGCGTGTGTCCGTTCTGCGGATCTACTTACAAGGATTTTGGTTTGCCATGGTTTAAGATCATTTTGTTTGGGGGCATTGCGTTGGCTTGCTTCAAAGCATATGAGTGGGTTCGGGGCATATTTGCCTAGCCGGTCGTTCGAGCCGATAGTCCTCGGCAAGCCTCGGTCTGCGGCTCAACTTCAGCATGAGGCATTCGAACACATAGGTTATAGGCAACAATTTCTAAAGCGACCGAGATTTCGACCAACACCGCCCACCCCCGTTGAACTGCGCGGCACAAAAACGTAATGACCGACTTAAACCGCCCCCAGATGCGGCACCAAGCCGGACGTCGGCTGGCCTTTTTTCAGGGCAGCAGTAAAGGCCAGCATGCGGTCTATGGGCAAGCAAGCGCGCAGGCCTAGCGCGGCGTCCACATGCACTTCGCCCGCCCCACTCTCCAAAACGCGCGCCACGTCGGCCAGGCCGTTCATGGCCATCCAGGGGCAGTGGGCGCAGCTTTTGCAGGTGGCGCTGTTGCCCGCAGTGGGCGCTTCGATAAAAGTCTTGCCGGGATTGAGCGTGCGCAGCTTGTGCAACATGCCTTTGTCGGTGGCCACGATAAAGGTGTCGGTGTCCATAGTCTGCGCGGCTTTGAGAATGGCCGAGGTGGAGCCCACCGCATGCGCCAGCGCCACCACATCCGCCGGGGACTCGGGGTGGACCAACACACCGGCCTGAGGGTGCTCGGCCATGAGCGCTTGCAATTCAAAGGCCTTGAACTCGTCATGCACGATGCACGAGCCTTGCCACAAGACCATATCCGCGCCGGTTTCCCGTTGGATGTAGCCGCCTAAATGCTTGTCGGGCGCCCAGAGTATTTTTTGCCCCGCGTCTTTGAGCGCGCGCACAATGTCTAGCGCGCAGCTAGAGGTCACCACCCAGTCAGCCCGCGCTTTGACTGCAGCGCTGGTATTGGCATAGACCACGACCGTGCGGTCCGGGTGGGCATCGCAAAAGGCGCTGAATTCTTTAATCGGGCAGCCAAGGTCCAAGGAACAAGTGGCGTCAAGGTCCGGCATGAGCACACGCTTGTGGGGGCTCAAGATTTTGGAGGTTTCGCCCATAAAACGCACGCCCGAAACCACCAGGGTTTGCGCGCTGTGGTCGCGGCCAAAGCGCGCCATTTCGAGCGAATCGCTGACCAGGCCGCCGGTGGCTTCGGCCAGGTCTTGCAAGTCCGGGTGCACGTAGTAGTGCGACACCATGACCGCGTTTTTCTCTTTGAGCAAACGGGTGATTTTTTCTTTCAAGGCGGCGCGCTCGGCCGGGCCGGGCTCTACCGGCACCCGCGCCCAGGCGTGGCGGGTACTGCAAGCGGGTTGCTCGTATTCAACGTCTATGCGCTGCAGGGGCGATTCAAGGTTTTGCATTACACATCCTCCATGCGCATGGAAAAATCTACCGCGCGTATGTCTTTGGTCAGGCCGCCTATGGAAATTCGGTCTACACCGGTAGCGGCAATAGCTTGCACCGTGTCCATGTTCACGCCGCCGGATACTTCCAATGTCGCGCGCCCGGCGTTGATATCCACCGCTTCGCGCAATTGTGCATGCGACATATTGTCCAACAGCACCATGCGCGCGCCGGCCTGCAAGGCTTCGTGCAGTTGCGGCAAAGTCTCCACCTCGATTTCAATGAAGGCCGCTTGCGCCGCAGCAGCTTGGGCGCGCTGCAATGCAGCGCTGACCCCGCCGGCTGCGGCAATATGGTTTTCTTTGATCAGCACTGCGTCGTACAAGCCAATGCGGTGGTTGGTGCCGCCGCCACAGCGCACCGCGTATTTTTGCGCCAGGCGCAGGCCCGGCAAGGTTTTGCGCGTGTCCACAATCTGCGCCCGGTTGCCCGGCACTGCCTGCACCGCAGCCACAAACTGCGCGGTGTGCGTGGCCACAGCACTGAGCAGTTGCAAGAAATTGAGCATGGTGCGCTCTGCCGTGAGCAGAGCTTGCGCAGGGCCTTCCACCGTCAAGACCACTTCATTGGCCTGACCCCGGGCGCCTTCGGCCACTTGCCATTGCATCTGCGCTTGTGGCGCCAGCGCATACAGCGCGGCCTGGGCCCACGGCTGGCCGCACAGAACAGCGCTTTCACGCAAAAGCACCCGAGCGCGGGCGCGGCGCGCTGGATCGACCAGGGCGGCGGTCAAATCGCCGCTGCCCACGTCTTCGGCCAGAGCGCGGGCGGCGTCTAGCTGCGCGAGGCGAGCAATGGCGTCTACAGAGAAGTCAAACTGCGTCATAGGCAAATTGCGTGATGGAGCGCGTAGCATAGCGGCACTACTGCTAGGGCCTGGGGCTTTGGGCCTACACTGCGACCTGCCCCTAGAATCGGTCGCCACAAGGATTTGCCATGTCACTATTTCGCCGCCCCGATTACCACTCTGAAGTCAGCTTATTTATTGACCAGTTCAAAGCCAACCGGCCGGCACTGGAAGCGCAGCAAAGAGCAGGGCGCGCCCTTCTCTGGGACCTGAGCCTGGACCGCAGCGCGCAAGCGGGCTACCGCGACGCCAAAGTGGCGCAAAAGCCTTACGTTTATCAAACCAAGTCGGACCAGTAAGCCCGTCTTTACCCAGTCTGACCCTGCCAGTACCAAACCGGGTGATCATCCCGTTATTCCGCGATGAACCGCAGCGCTAATTCCCTGCCCACGGAGAGCACCACATTGGTGGACGACTCGCCCGCTTTGGTGGACCATGTGGCCGTGGCCCGACTGTACGGCGAGCCCCTGTTCGCCATGCCGCTGGATTTGTACATCCCGCCGGACGCACTAGAAGTATTTTTGGAAGCCTTTGAAGGCCCCTTGGACTTTTTGCTCTACCTGATCCGTAAGCAAAATTTCAATATTTTGGACATTCCCATGCTCAGCGTGACGCGGCAGTACCTGGTATATGTGGACCAGATCCGCAAGCGCAACCTGGAGCTCGCAGCCGAATACCTGCTGATGGCGGCGATGCTGATCGAAATTAAGTCGCGCATGCTGTTGCCGCCCAAGAAAAGTGCTGAGGGCGAAGAGCCCGAAGACCCGCGCGCCGAGCTGGTGCGCCGCCTGCTGGAATACGAGCAAATCAAACGCGCAGCCGCCAACCTCAACACCGTGCCCCAGTTCGGGCGCGATTTTCTGAAAGCGGCGGTCTATGTGGACCAAAGCATTGCGGTGCGCTTTCCTGATGTGGAGGTGGTGGATTTGCAGGAAGCCTGGCGCTCCATGGTGCAACGGGCCAAGCTAGTGCAGCACCACAAAATCAGCCGCGCCGAACTCTCGGTGCGCGAGCACATGAGCATGGTGCTAAAAAAATTGCAAGGCAAGCGTTTTGTCGGCTTTGAAGATTTGTTCAATCCGCAACTAGGTCTGTCGGTGCTGGTGGTGACCTTTCTCGCTATGCTCGAACTTGCCAAAGAAACGCTGATTGAAATCACCCAGGCTGAAGCCTTCGCGCCGATTTACGTGCGTCTGGCCTTTACCCAGAACTGAACCCGGCACCGCCCACCTCTGCCTTACTGGAGATACCGTATGGTCACCACCACGCCTGCCGAATCCGCAGCCAACGCCAGCCAGCTCGGTGGCACGCCGTATGGCACGCTGCCGCCAGCCTCGCCCATGGCCAGCCGCAAGCCGATCAGTTTGCCGCGCATTTTGGAAATGCGCAGCCGGGGCGAAAAAATCACCATGCTGACGGCCTACGATGCCACCTTCGCGGCTGTGGCCGATGCCGCCGGAGTGGAATGCATTTTGATAGGCGACTCGCTAGGCATGGTCTGCCAGGGTTTGCACAGCACCGTGGGCGTCAGCCTGGAGGACATGCGCTACCACACGGCCAGCGTATCGCGCGGCATACGGCGCGCGCAGGGCACGGCCTGGCTGATCGCCGATTTGCCCTTTGGCTCCTACCAAGAGTCCAAAGAGCAGGCTTTTCGCAGCGCTTCGGTACTGATGCAGGCCGGGGCCCACATGATTAAGTTGGAGGGCGGCGGCTGGACCACCGAGGTAGTGCACTTTTTGGTCGAGCGCGGTATTCCGGTATGCGCGCACCTGGGCCTGACGCCGCAAACGGTGCACGCCCTGGGCGGCTACCGAGTGCAGGGCCGCACCGGCGCTGCTGCCGATGTGCTGAAACAACAAGCCCATGCGCTGGAAGACGCCGGCGCGTCCATGCTGGTGCTGGAGATGGTGCCCGCCGATTTGTCCGCAGAGCTCACGCAGGCGCTGCAAGACTGCGCCACGATAGGCATAGGCGCGGGTAAAGACACGGCGGGTCAGGTGCTGGTGCTGCACGATATGCTGGGCGTCAATCTGGGCAAGATGCCTAAGTTTGTGCGCAACTTCATGGCCGATGGCGGCTCCATCCGCGGCGCTATGGAGGCCTATGTGGCGGCGGTCAAAGACGGCAGCTTCCCGGTCAACGCGCTGCACGCCTGGTAAGACAAGGGAATTGATGCGCATCGTCAACAGCCTGCCGGCGCTGGCAGAGGCCTTGCAGGCCTACCGGCACCCTTCGGTAGTGCCCACCATGGGCAATTTGCATGAAGGGCATCTGGACTTGGTGCGCAAAGCCAAGCCTTTGGGCGACGTGCAACTCACCACGGTTTTTGTCAACCGCTTGCAGTTCGGGCCGAACGAAGATTTCGATACTTACCCGCGTACTTTTGAGGCCGATTGCGCGCAACTAGAAGCCGCCGGTTGCGACCTTTTGTTCGCGCCCACCGAGGCCGCGCTGTATCCCGAGGCTCAAGGCTTTAAGGTGACGCCACCGGCCGAATTGGCCGACGTGCTCGAAGGCCAGTTTCGCCCCGGCTTTTTTGCCGGGGTGTGCACCGTGGTACTCAAGCTTTTGGCCTGTACGCAGGCGCGCACTGCGGTATTTGGTAAAAAAGATTATCAGCAGCTGATGGTGATACGCCACATGGTGCGCCAGTTCAACCTGCCGGTGGACATTGTGGGCGTGGACACCCGCCGCGCACCCGACGGGCTGGCCATGTCCTCGCG